>JBIHZU010000001.1:0-42538 GCA_044240285.1 Candidatus Nanopelagicales bacterium
AAGTTCTTCGACACGAGTGCGGATCACAATGCCATCAGACGCCACCGCATAGATCTCATCAGTCGGATTGCAGATGAGAGCACCCACCAGACCACCGCGTTCCTCCACAAGTTTCATGGCACGCACACCAAGAATCCCTCGACCCTTGACGTTCCATTCACCGACGGGGGTGCGCTTGGCGTAGCCACCATCAGTCACCGTGACAACATCGGCTCCCTCGGTGACAACATCCATCGAAAGCAATTCGTCGTCAGAGCGGAAACGCATGCCGATCACACCGCTTGTGGCACGACCCATCGGACGCAACTGACCATCATCGGCCGTGAACCGCGATGACATGCCCTTGCGAGATACGAGCAGCAAGTCGGAATCATCATTGACCAATTGCGCAGAGATCAGTTCGTCACCGTCAGTGAGATTGATTGCAATGATGCCGCCAGTACGTGGTGAATCGAAGTCGGTGAGCTTGGTCTTTTTCACCATGCCACGACGGGTAGCCAGCACAAGATACGGGGCCACCGCATAGTCGCGAAGCGTCAGAACTTGAGCGACCGTCTCATCAGGTCCGAATGCAAGCAAATTCGCTACGTGCTGGCCCTTAGCATCGCGTCCGGCATCGGGCAGTTGGTATGCCTTTGCACGGTAGACACGTCCCTTGGTGGTAAAGAACAAGATCCAGTGGTGCGTTGTTGTGACAAACAGGTGCTCGACGACATCATCTTGTCGAAGCGAGGCTCCACGAACGCCACGTCCGCCACGCCGCTGCGCTCGATAGAGATCAGTGAGTGTGCGCTTCGCGTAGCCACCAGCAGTGATGGTGACAACTACGTCTTCTTCTGCGATGAGATCCTCATTGGTGACGTCACCATCCCAAGGCACAAACTGTGTACGCCGGTCATCACCGTAGTGATTGACAACTTCTTCGAGCTCATCGCGAATGATTGAGCGCTGACGCTCCTCTGAACCCAGGATGTCGTTATAGTCCGCAATCTTGATCATGAGCTCTTCGTTTTCGTCAATGATTTTCTGACGCTCAAGCGCAGCGAGTCGACGTAACTGCATGTCAAGGATTGCCGTTGCCTGCACTTCATCGATGTCGAGCAACTGCTGAAGACCGGTGCGGGCGTCATCGACCGTTGCGGATCCTCGGATGAGTGCGATGACTGCGTCAAGGGCATCCAATGCCTTTAGGTAGCCACGCAGAATATGCGCTCGCTCCTCAGCTTTTCGCAACCGGTAGCGCGTGCGTCGTTGAATCACTTCGATCTGGTGCGTGATCCAATGACGTACGAACTGCTCGATCGTTAGTGTGCGTGGCACAGAGTCAACCAGTGCCAACATGTTGGCACCAAACGTGTCCTGCAACTGGGTGTGTTTGTAAAGGTTGTTGAGCACTACCTGCGCAACCGCGTCGCGCTTGAGTTCGATCACCAGACGCATGCCCGTGCGCGACGAGGAATCGTCTCGGACGTCAGCGATGCCGGTGATCTTGCCATCAGAAACCTGCTCCGCGATGCGTAGCAGCAAGTTGTCTGGATTGACCTGGTAGGGCAGCTCTGTGACGATCAAGAGCTGACGTCCACGGCTGTCTTCTTCAACAGTCACGACAGCGCGCATAGTGATCGAACCGCGACCGGTGCGCAGTGCGTCTTCGACTCCGCGCTGTCCCACGATGAGTCCGCCCGTGGGGAAGTCGGGGCCCTTGACACGTTCGATCAGGGCTTCGAGAACCTCTTCGCGAGTTGCATCGGGGTTATCGAGTGACCAGCGCACGCCAGAGGCAATCTCACGCAAGTTGTGCGGTGGGATGTTGGTGGCCATACCGACGGCAATGCCGGCACTGCCGTTGACGAGCAGATTGGGGAATCGACTAGGCAGTACGACCGGCTCTAGGGTGCGCCCGTCGTAGTTCGGTGCGAAGTTGACGGTGTCCTCGTCAATGTCGCGAACCATCTCCATGGCCAGTGGAGCCATGCGGCATTCGGTGTAGCGCTGGGCCGCGGGAGGATCGTTCCCGGGAGAACCGAAGTTGCCTTGGCCTTGGACCAATGGGTATCGCAGTGACCACGGCTGCGCCAGACGCACAAGCGCGTCGTAGATCGCGCTGTCTCCGTGCGGGTGGTAGTTGCCCATAACGTCACCCACGACGCGGGCAGACTTCGAAAAGTTGCGATCGGGGCGGTAGCCACCGTCGTACATTGCGTACAAGACGCGGCGATGCACGGGCTTGAGACCATCGCGCACATCGGGGAGCGCGCGAGAAACAATGACACTCATGGAGTAGTCGAGATAGGACCTCGCCATTTCAACTTGCAGGTCGATCGGCTCGATGCGGCCACCCACGGGAACTACTTCGATCACATTGTCATCAGTCACGGAGATCCTCTAAATATCCAGGAAACGAACATCGCGGGCATTGCGCTGAATAAAGTTGCGGCGAGATTCGACGTCCTCGCCCATCAGCACACTGAACATTTCATCGGCTTGAGCCGCATCATCAAGAGTGATCTGCAGCAATACGCGACGCTGGGGATCCATTGTCGTCTCCCACAATTCATCGGCGTTCATCTCACCGAGGCCCTTGTAGCGCTGAATGCTTTCTTCTTTGGGAAGGCGCTTATTGGCGGCGTACCCAGCTTCGAGGAATGCATCACGTTCACGGTCGGAGTATGCATAGTCAGGTGTGTCACGACTCCACTTGATCTTGAACAGTGGTGGCTGCGCCAGGTAGACCTTGCCGCTGTCGACTAGCGGCCGCATGAATCGGAAGAGCAGCGTCAGCAGCAAGGTGCGGATGTGCTGTCCGTCAACGTCAGCATCGGCCATCAGCACAATCTTGTGATAGCGCAGCTTGTTTATGTCGAAGTCGTCTTGCACGCCAGTGCCGAATGCAGAGACGAGTGCCTGAACTTCAGTATTAGCAAGCACCTTGTCGATGCGGGCCTTTTCGACGTTGAGGATCTTGCCGCGGATCGGCAGGATTGCTTGCGTGCGTGGATCACGACCCTGTCGCGCAGAACCACCTGCAGAGTCGCCCTCGACTATAAAGACTTCGCACTCTTCGGGTTCGCGTGATGAGCAGTCGATCAGCTTGCCTGGCATGCCGGCACCGCCAAGGAGTCCCTTGCGGTTGCGGGCAAGGTCACGAGCTTTACGAGCCGCGAGGCGCGCGGTTGCAGCGAAGACCGACTTGCGTGCGATTTCTTTGCCTTCACCGGGGTTCTTTTCGAACCAGGCAGATAGTTGGTCATTGACCGCCTTCTGCACGTATGCCTTCATTTCGGTATTGCCCAATTTTGTCTTTGTCTGCCCCTCGAACTGTGGCTCGCCAAGCTTGACGCTAACGATCGCTGTGAGACCCTCACGGACATCTTCACCGGAGAGATTGACGTCCTTTTCCTTCAAGATGCCCCACTCGCGAGCAAACTTATTGACTAGAGTTGTCAATGCTGCGCGGAAGCCCTCTTCGTGTGTGCCACCTTCGGTGGTGTTGATCGTGTTAGCGAAGGTGTAGACCGACTCAGCAAAACCGGTGTTCCACTGCATCGAGATCTCTACGGAGAGCAAACGCTCGACGTCCTCAGACGCAAGATCAATGATTGAGTGGTGTGCGGCACCCTTGGAAGCATTGAGATGCTTGACGAAATCTGTAATGCCGCCTTCATACCTGTACGACACACTACGACGTGCGGGTTCTTCATCGTCGAGCACGGCTGTGATCGCACGGTCGTCAGTGATCGTGATCCCGAGACCACGATTGAGGAACGCCATCTCTTGGAAACGACGTGTCAAAGTCTCAAAGTCATAGTGCGTAGTTTCGAAGATGCCACCATCTGCCCAGAACGTGAGCACCGTGCCCGTCTTGTCTGTCGCCTCACCTTTCACCAACGGTGTGGACGCTGCTCCATAGACGTACGTCTGGCGCCAGACGTGTCCGTCACGACTGATCTCAACCTCAAGTTTTGTTGACAGCGCATTGACAACGGACACGCCAACGCCATGCAGACCACCCGAAACGGAGTAGCCCCCGCCGCCAAATTTGCCACCGGCGTGCAGCACCGTGAGTACGACCTCAACGGCGGGCTTGTGCTCGGTGGGATGCATGTCAACGGGAATGCCGCGACCGTTATCGCTGACACGAACGCCGCCGTCGGCCTGAAGAACGATGGAAATGTCCGTGGCGTAGCCGGCCATGGCCTCATCAACGGAGTTGTCGACCACCTCGTAGACGAGGTGGTGCAGCCCACGCTCACCGGTTGAACCGATGTACATGCCCGGGCGCTTGCGCACTGCGTCAAGGCCCTCAAGGACCTGTATCGCACCGGCGTCGTAGGTCAAGGTGTACCTCTCGGGTAGACAAAGATGCCGTGGGAACTTCAGCATCAGTCTACCCGTTCGGAGCGACTTAGTTTCGGCACAACACGGCCTGTGGACGCCGCCGGGCTAATGACCCCCCCAGGTATAGGTTCCTGTACCGGGTTTAGGCCCGGGAGCCGCTTAGATGCCCGAAATCCCCCTCGCTGGGCTACTCCAGAGACGGGCGACGGCTACCCGTAAGTGTCGCGCGGGCCGCGGCCCGGCACTCGGCGCAGACCGGCCCGCCAACTCGGCGCAGAAGGACCCAAAATCCGGATTCGGCCCACAACACCACGCCCGATGGCGTCCTCGATGCGGGAGTGGACCTGGCCCTGGAGCAGGCGCATTTGGGTCGCCCAGGCCGTGGAGTCGGCGCGGAGGACCAATTCACCGGCTTGATCCCCGTCTCCAGCCGTAAACGACTCACATACGACGTGAGCGGCCACATCCGCCCCCACGATCTCAGCCCAGCGAGACTCCAGGCTGCCCCCCGCCGCCGCCTGCTCCCAGCCGCGCTCCACCAGAAGCCGTTCCAAGGCGCTGCTCAACAGTTGTGGATCGCGCTCGTCGGGTCCAGACCCAGAGCTTCGTGGGGTCGTGCGCCGCTGTGGCTGTGCTCTACGACTGGCCCGAGCTCGCGAGAGACTGATGGCGGCGAGGTCTGGTCCACCTGGATCCTGATCAGCCACGGGTCACCCGCCCTTCGTGCACAGTAAAGCTCTCACCAGTAAGACCTGCAGGGACATCCTCGGCCACAGCAGCCGTGATGAGCACCTGACCCGCACCTGCCACAGCATCAGCTAGTTGAGCACGACGTGATGAGTCGAGTTCGGCGAATACGTCATCAAGAATCAATATGGGGTCATCACCGTCTGACCGCAACAGGTCAAATGCGGCCAATCGCATCGCCAGCGCCGTAGACCACGCTTCTCCGTGAGATGCATAGCCACGCACTGGGTTGTCTCGCAATCGAAGCGATAAGTCATCACGATGAGGACCCACCACCGTGATGCCGCGGTCTAGTTCCTCGCGCCGACGGGATGCAACCGCTTCGAGAAGTTGCTGCTCGATGCCGGTTCGATCGACATCAACGTCGTCAAGCCACGATGACGCATAGTCAATTTTAACTGGCCCACGGCCCGCGGCAATGCCTTCGTACGCCTCCACCACGCGTGGGCGAAGTGCATCAATGAGTTCAAGCCGCGCTGCAGTTATCTCAGAACCAAAATGAGCGAGTTGCCCATCCCAAACTTCCAATGTGCCATCGATAGCGCTTGCGTTCGCACGGCGAGCAGATTGCGCAGATTTCAGCAGAGCATTGCGCTGCTTGAGAACTTTGTCGTAGTCAGATCGCACTCCAGCGAGCCGCGGTGTGCGTTGAACCAGCAAGTCGTCCAGAAATTCTCGTCGCTCAGCAGGATCACCTTTGACCATGGACAGGTCTTCGGGTGCAAAGACCACCACTCGCAAGATTCCCAGTGCATCACGCGCCCGCGTGACTGGTGATCGGTTGACGCGAGCGCGATTGGATCGCCCAGGATTGATCTCAATCTCGACAGTCACACTTCGATCATCGCGCGTAACCTCAACACCGATGGTCGCCTGAGTAGCACCATTGGCAACAAGCGGTGAATCACTAGCTACTCGATGACTACTGTGTGTTGCCACGTACACAATTGACTCAACTAGATTCGTTTTACCTTGACCATTGGAACCAAGGAAAGTCGTTATTCCTGGGGACAAATCAACATCCAAGGCCGCATAGCTGCGGAAGTTGACGAGGTGGAGTCGGCGTACGTGCACGGGCCTCAGCCCGCGAGTCGTACCGGCATCAGCAAGTAATGGAAATTAGGCGCGTCGTCAGTTGCTGGGGTGATGACGACGGGCTTCTCTGGCACAGTGAACGACATGCGTGTCGACGCTGAATCGAGAACACCAAGACCGTCGAGTAAATAATGCGGATTGAGAGCAATTTCAATGTCGGGGCCCTCGAGTGTGCACTCAAGTACTTCACTCGCCTGTGCTTCGTCACCTGTGCCAGCTCGTAGAACAAGCTCATTGCTACTGAACGACATCTTCAAGGGAGTGTTGCGCTCGGCTACAAGAGCAACTCGCTTGACTGAATCAATGAGCGCCGCGGTATTGATGATGGCTGCGGAGATGCTCTCCTTGGGCAGCAATGCGCGGTAGTCAGGAAATCCAGCGTCCAGCAGTCGCGCAGTAGTACGTCGACCATTGCCTTCGAAACCAAGAAGGTTCGCTGGTTCAACCGCACTAACACCGAGGTTGACTGTGTCGGCATTAGCAAGAGATTTTGCGGTGTCTGCAAGTGTCTTTGCTGGCGCCAAAGCCTGAACGTCAAGACCGGGTGTGGCAGGAACCCAATTGAATTCACGGACTGCAAGGCGATAGCGATCGGTGGCCACCAATGTCACGCGGGTGTCGTCAATTTCAATTCGGATGCCAGTCAGGAACGGAAGTGCATCATCTCGCCCTGCAGCAATAGCGACCTGAGAAACAGCACTCGCGAAGGATGCTCCCGGAATAGACCCACTCGCAGATGGCATCTCAGGTAACGCGGGGTATTCGTCGACAGGGAGTGTGGGGAGAGTAAATGAGCTGCGTCCGCATGTCACTTGTACACGAGAGCCTTCAACAGCGAATTCGACTGGCTGAGCTGGTAGTGAACGAGCAATATCACCCAACAATCGTCCTGGGACGAGCACGCGGCCCTCTTCTGTGACGGTGGCTTCAACGTCAACTTGAGCGGCTGTCTCTGCATCGAAACTAGACAACGCAATGCCTGTTGCAGACGTGTGAATCAAAATGCCCGCAAGCACGGGACGCGATGGGCGTGTGGGCAATGTACGAGCAACCCAAGTGACCGCGTCGGCGAAGGCGTCTCGCTCGATCCGGAACTTCACGGTGTAATCCTCTCCATGTACGGATGGTCATCCTGTCAGGTCTGGGCCATAAGCGCACCGTCGTCCCCAAGGTCTGTCGCCCTATGGATGTGATCGTGTCATTACTAGTTATAAGTAGTAGTAGTAATAGGCACGGTGGATACTGGGGACAACCTATGAAATCCCACGTCAGAGACAGTTTTTTGTCCACATCCCCGGTGGATGAAAGTGCCGTGCCGGTGGATGACGTGGCGTGCGGAACACATGAAGTTCATCAATCCACAGGTCTAGGTCCGGTTAGTTGTGGACAACTATGTCGGCTAGCGGGAAGTGGACTTGATCCGGGCCGTGAGATCGGTGACCTGGTTGTAGAGGCTCCGGCGCTCGCCGATGAGAGTGCGAATCTTGCGGTCAGCGTGCATGACTGTTGTGTGGTCGCGTCCACCAAAGGCTTGCCCAATCTTGGGAAGGGACAGGTCGGTGAGCTCTCGGCAGAGATACATGGCGATCTGGCGGGCAGTGACCAAAACGCGCGAACGCGAGGTTCCGCAGAGGTCGTCAATGGTTACCCCGAAGTAGGTGGCCGAGACGTTCATAATTTGGGCTGCCGTGATCTCGGGGCCGGCTTCTGATGGCAGTAGGTCTTTGAGCACCTGCTCCGCAACTTCAAGCTCAACGGGACGTCGGTTCAAGGATGCGAAGGCAGTGACGCGAATGAGTGCACCCTCGAGTTCGCGGATGTTGGTGGAAATACGCGAAGCAATGAACTCGAGGACCTCGGGCGGAGCAACGAGCCGTTCCTGCGCACTCTTCTTCCGAAGAATGGCGATGCGAGTCTCGAGGTCAGGTGGCTGAACATCCGTCGTCAGACCCCATTCGAAACGCGAGCGCATGCGATCTTCAAAGTCTTCCAACTGCTTAGGACCAAGGTCAGAGGTAATAACGATCTGCTTGTTCGCGTTGTGAAGGGTGTTGAAAGTATGGAAAAACTCTTCCTGCGTCTGAACTTTTCCAGATAGGAACTGCACATCGTCGACGAGCAGGACATCAACGTCGCGATACCGACGTTGGAAGGCAGCAGCCTTGTCGTCACGAATCGAGTTGATGAACTCGTTGGTGAATTCCTCCGAACTGACGTAGCGCACGCGGGTGCCCTTGTAGAGGGCACGTGCGTAGTGTCCGATCGCGTGTAGGAGATGCGTCTTGCCAAGTCCGGACCCACCGTAGATGAAAAGTGGGTTATAGGCCTTTGCCGGCTGTTCGGCCACAGCGACGGCGGCCGCATGAGCGAATCGGTTGCTGGAACCGATGACGAATGTGTCGAAGGTGTACTTGGCATTGAGCCGACCGTCCTCGACTCGTGTGCCGGGGGTTCCAGTGCCCGGCCGCTCTGGCTCAGAAGTAACAGAAGCGACGGTGGCATCGGCCTCAATGTCGAGTACGTCCTCATCGATATCCGGTGCAATGGTGTCGTCAACCTTCACGGCGAGGCTGACCTCGAAGCCGAGTTCGGCGGAGAGGGCCCGGATGATCATTGGACGAAGGCGAGTTTCGAGAACGTCTTTGGTGAAGTCGTTAGGCGCCGCGAGCAGGGCGGTGTCGCCGACAAGTCCGACTGGGCGGGTCAAAGCGACAAAAGCGCGCTGTTGGGGGGTAAGGGAGCCGTCGGTGAGCGTGCTGACCGCCCGGGTCCAGACCTCCGTGAGGTCAATTTCGTCATCCACAGCGCTTCTCCTCATGAAAATTGCACTCAGTCCACACTAGTGCCGTTCATCCACATGCTTATCCACAGGTGTGGACGCTGTGGATAATGTGAACCCTAGCCACCACAGAGCAGTCGCTCAAGGGGTACGCCCAGGCCCATTTGTCGTGAGGGGGCCCGGTGCCGTAACATTTAGCCTTCCACTAGACCTGCAGGAGTAAGAGATGAAGCGCACGTTCCAGCCCAATAACCGTCGTCGGGCTCGCACGCACGGCTTCCGACTCCGCATGCGCACCCGTGCCGGCCGCGCGATTCTCAGCGCTCGCCGTGGCAAGGGTCGCGCGCGCCTCTCGGCCTGAAGTAGCAGCTGCCGTGCTTCCCACGGTCCATCGCCTGCGTACTCGTACTGATTTTTCCCGCGTCATGCGTGCACGTTCGCGTGCTTCCTCGGGTTGTCTCGTGGTCCACGTAAATTCAGCCGGAGATGCCCCTGCCCGGTTGGGGTTGGTGATTGCAAAAACCGTTGGCGGGTCAGTGATTCGCCATCGAGTGGCTCGTAGATTGCGGGCTGTGGTTGCGGCTCGTATTGCGTCCTGGCCGATGGGGGTGGACGTTGTGATCCGGGCCCTGCCTGATGCGGCTTTGGCGGACCTGACTCGGCTCGGTCAGGATCTTGATCGGGCGCTCGATCGCCTCGGTGTGACAGGCTCCTAAGGATGCGGATTCTGCGCGCTATTCACCGGGGCCTGGACTGCACGATCTTCGCCCTCATTCGCCTAATCCTCATTGGGCTGATCACGGGCTATCGCATGACTCTCTCGCCGATGATTGGTCCCACGTGTCGGTTTCACCCGAGCTGCTCGGCCTATGGCCTCGAATCGATCAAGGTTCATGGTGCGGCCAAGGGGACAGCGCTCATCGTGTGGCGGCTCCTGCGCTGTAATCCTTGGAATCTCGGCGGCCTCGATCCGGTACCGGATAGGGGCCATTGGCACCCATCTATCAACCCGGATGGCACACCGAGGGTAAAGAGTGCGACGATTACGACCTACATCTGACCTGGAGACTCCCTGTGTTCCTTCTTGACTGGCTGAAGAATGGTGTCAGCTGGATCCTGCTGCAGTTCCACTCGCTGCTGAGTACGTTCATGGATCCGGCTGGTGGCTGGACTTGGGTGCTGTCCATCGTGGGTCTTGTGATCGTCATCCGCATCGTTTTGATTCCGCTGTTTGTTAAGCAGATCAAGGCGCAGCGCAATATGCAGATTATTCAGCCGAAGATTAAAGAGCTGCAGAAGAAGTACGCCGGCGACCGTGAGAAGCAGTCGGCAGAGATGATGAAGCTCTACCGCGAGACGAAAACGAACCCACTCGCGTCTTGTCTTCCGATCATTTTGCAGGCGCCCATCTTCTTCGCACTCTTCTCAGTTTTGCAGGGCTTGGCGATGTATCAACCGAACAATCCAGATCATCCCCCGCCCGGTGTATTTGATGCAGAAACCGCTAGTCAGGGCCACTCGGCTTCTATATTTGGCGCTCCGTTGTATGGCTATTTCATGGGTGCCTACAACACTGAGTTGATCAATGACGGCTTCAGCCCGATGTCCACACGCATTGTGTCGGCAATTTTAATTGTGTTGATGACTGCGACTTCGTTCCTGACGCAGCGACAAATGATTTTGAAGAACTCGGCGCCTGGCAATCCGATGGTGCGCCAACAAAAGATTTTGATGTACGTGTTCCCGCTCGTGTTCGCCGTGGGCGGTATTAACTTCCCCATTGGCGTGCTCATCTACTGGTTTACGACCAACGTGTGGACCATGGGTCAGCAGTTCTACGTCATCCGTAATAATCCGCAGCCCGATACTCCTGCGGCTGAGGCCCATGAAAAGCGCAAGGCGTTGAAGGCTTCGCGCAAGGCGTTGAAGAACGGCAGTGCGAGTGCCGCGGTGGTGGAAGGCGAGGTGGTGGAGCCGACGCCCGATGTCCCGGCCCCACGCGTCCAGCCCAAGAAGCAGTCGCGGAGCAAACGCAAGAGTAAATAGACTTAGTTGTTTGACTAATCCGCGTAAGCGGAACTGAGGAGTGCATATGAGCGAGAAAATTCTGGAAACTGAAGGCGACATCGCAGCGGATTACCTCGAGGGGCTGCTCGATATTGCCGATCTTGATGGTGACATTGATATCGACGTGGAGGGCTCGCGCGCGCAGGTCTCGATCGTTGAGGCAAATCCTGGTGATCTGAAGTCCCTCGTGGGCAAGGACGGGAAGGTGCTGGAGTCCCTGCAGGAGCTTGCCCGACTCGCAGCAACCAGAGAGACCGGGGAGCGCTCGCGCCTGATGCTCGATGTTGCTGGCTTCCGTGCGGAGCGAAAGACCACGTTGACGGCACTCGCGAATGAAGCGATCGAGCGCGTCACGGCCTCAGGGGAGTCAATTTCGCTTGATCCCATGAATGCTTTCGAGCGCAAGGTGGTCCACGATGCGGTGGCTGCCGCTGGACTCGCGAGTTCGTCTGATGGTGAAGAACCAAAGCGCTACGTGGTCGTCTCCCCTGCTTCCTGACGTGGATCTGCCCGAGTGGTTGGCTCCTTCGCAGTCGGGGCTGACTGCTTATGCAGACTTACTTGCTGGGGCCGGGGTCGAACGTGGCCTCATTGGACCGCGAGAAGTTCCGCGCCTCTGGGAGCGGCATCTACTCAACTGTGCCGTGGTGGTCGACCCCGAATCTGGTCTGGTCCCTGAGGGCGCAGCGGTGATTGATGTGGGTTCGGGAGCCGGATTGCCTGGCCTGGTCTGGGCTATCGCTCGCCCGGATCTCGACATCGTGTTGCTGGAGCCGTTGCTGCGGCGGGCCACTTTCCTCGAGGAAGCCGTATCCATTCTCGGCCTGGAGCGGGTTCGGGTGGTTCGGGGACGGGCTGAGGAAACCAAATTAACGGCGGGGATTGTGACCGCCCGCGCGGTGGCGCCCTTGGATCGCTTGCTGGGCTGGGTCGCGCGCTTGGTGGCGCCGGGTGGCGAGGTACTAGCTCTCAAGGGCTCGAGCGCTGCGGAGGAGATCGCGACGGCACAGGCTGCGGGTATTGCGGGGACGTACGAGCTCATTGAGTGTGGGGTCGGTGTTGTGGACCCGCCCGCAACTGTGGTGCGGATCCGTGAACTCCGGCGGCCCCGCTCAGCCAAGCGTTGATCTCGTACGCCACAATTAGGACGTGACTTCTGGCCTCGGCTGGCCGACCGCCGCCGCATTCGATCCTGATGGACCGGGACCGCTCGGTGCGCCCGATGGCACGGATGTTTCCCGTGAAACACCAAAGACCAGCATGGTGCATGTTTCCCGTGAAACACCATCGGGCAGTCAGACCGCGGGCCTAGGTTGGCCACAGGAGGGTTCCTTGTGACTACCGCTCGAATCTTGGCCGTCGCTAATCAGAAGGGCGGAGTGGGCAAGACCACCTCGGTGGTCAATCTCGCAGTCGCGCTCGCCCAAGGGGGAGCGCAAGTCCTCGTGGTTGATCTGGATCCACAGGGAAATGCTTCAACGGCCCTCGGCCTCGAGCATCGCGAAGGTACCCCGGGAACCTATGAGATCCTCGTGGAAGGCCGGCCGATCGCTGAGGTCGTTAAGCGGTGCCCCGAATCAGAAAATCTGTGGGGAGTTCCGGCCACCATTGACTTAGCGGGCGCAGAGATCGAACTCGTCTCTCTCGTTGCCCGAGAAGCTCGACTCCGTCGGGCCATTGAGGCATATCTGCCGGTTCACGCGGAGAGCCATCGACCCATCGACTTCGTATTGATTGACTGCCCGCCAAGTCTGGGGCTGCTGACGCTCAATGCTTTGGTGGCTGCTCGGGAGCTATTGCTGCCGATTCAGTGTGAGTACTACGCCCTTGAGGGTGTCTCCCAACTGCTCCGCACGGTTGAATTGGTCCGGACACACCTCAACCCCGACCTGCGGGTCGGGGCCGTGCTTTTGACGATGTATGACGGTCGAACTCGCCTCTCTGCCCAAGTCGCTGATGAGGTCCGGGAGCATTTTGGAGACCTCGTGTTGCCGACCTTGATCCCCAGATCTGTTCGAGTGTCAGAGGCCCCCTCGTATGGGCAGAGTGTGCTCGCCTACGACGGAACCTCATCGGGTGCGTTGTGCTACCGGCAGGCTGCTGAGGAGCTTGTTGCTGCAGGAGTGAAGTGATGTTTCCCCAACGTTGTCCACAGTTTTCATGGGGACAATGCGATGTTTTCCACACACTGAGCAGGATGGGACTCAAGTGGCCAAGGTGAACGAACGACGTGGTCTGGGACGTGGTCTCGGGGCACTCATTGGCGACAACGAAAACGCTCCAGCCTCTTCGGCGGACGCTCCGACGAACACCATCGCCGGTGAGTTGGCGACATATGCCGAACTCCCCCTGGAGTCGATTGTCCCCAACCCCAAGCAGCCTCGGCAGGTCTTTGACGAGGAGGCCCTCGCCGAACTCGTGTATTCCATCAAGGAAGTTGGGCTACTCCAGCCGGTAGTCGTTCGCCCCGTGGGGAAGGGATACGAACTCGTCGCGGGTGAGCGCCGCTGGCGAGCCAGTAAAGAGGCTGGTCTCGATCGAGTCCCCGCAATCATCAGGGCAACTCCCGACGACGACTTGCTGCGCGATGCGCTTTTGGAGAATCTCCATCGAGTGCAGCTCAATGCGCTCGAAGAAGCGGCCGCGTACTCGCAGTTGCTTGCTGATTTTGGTGGCACGCAAGAAGAACTCGCTGCGCGACTGGGTCGGTCCCGTCCTCAGGTGGCCAATACCTTGCGGCTACTGAAGTTGCCGGTAGCCGTGCAGCGTCGAGTCGCCGCCGGCGTGCTCTCAGCGGGCCATGCGCGCGCTCTGTTGTCCTTGGATGACGTTGAGGCGATGGATCGGCTAGCAGAGCGCGTCGTGGCTGAGGGAATCTCGGTGCGTGCCCTCGAGGAAATCATCTTGGTTGGTGAGGGCGACGGACGTCAGCGCCAACGCAAGACACGAGCGCGAGGCACTAAGGATTCGACCATGGAAGCAGCAGCAGCTGAATTAGTCATACGACTAGCAGACGTGCTGGAGACCCGCGTACGTATTGAGGCGACCAAGACCAATGCTCGGGGTCGGATTTTGATCGAATTCGCAGATCTCACCGATCTGCAGCGCATCGTCGATCAGATCGACTGACTTCAGCCGCGAGCGACCGCAGCACGCACGAGATACGCAGTCAACTCACCGAGGTCCATCCCTGCATTCATAAGGGCTTGCGGCATTAGCGAGGTTTCCGTCATGCCAGGTGCCGCATTAACTTCTAGGAACATCGCACCCTCAGGTGTGACGATCGCGTCGGTGCGCGACCAATCACGAAGGCCCAGGCTCGTGTGCACTCGAACAGCAAGATTTGCCAGAGCTTCACTGTGTTCTTGACTGACTCGCGCTGGCACAAAAAACTCTGTGCTCCCTGCTGTGTATCGCGCGGAGTAGTCATAAAACCCACTATCTGGAACGATTTCTACCGCCGGTAGAGCACGTGGGCCATCGGCAGTGTCTACGACAGCAACGGCAACTTCAACACCAGCTACGAAGGATTCGATCATCGCTACATCGCCATATGCAAACGCATTGACCATGGCGGCAGGCAACTCCGAAGCATCATTAACGATGGTGGTGCCGAGAGCGGATCCACCTCGAGCGGGCTTAACAACTGCCGGAAGGCCAACAGCTGATACCAATGCATCTAAAACAGATGCCGCACCAAGTTCGCGAAAGGTTGAGTGAGGAAGCGCAACCGCCCTAGGTGTGGCAATGCCGGCAGCGCGCAAAAGTGCTTTAGCCACTGGCTTATCGAAGGCAAGCCGACAGGCATCTGGGCCGCTGCCAACATAGGGAATGCCCAGGCCATCAAGGACGTCTCGGACAGCACCGTCCTCTCCCGCGGCACCGTGCAACATGGGAATCACACAGTCAGGCGCGTCAGTTCGTAACGACTTGAGAAGGTTCGAATCAACATCTCGTTCGATGACATCGATGGACGGATCTGCGGCGCGCAATGCGTTTGCGACGCGACGACCGGAGCGGATGGATACATCTCTCTCGGGAGACAGACCGCCTGCGAGTACAACGACGTGCATGTCTCTCCTCAACCCAAATCTGGCGCGGGTGTTTGCGGCCCCTGACTGTCATGCAGGGGCATATCGGCCCCAAATGTCTGCATGAGTTGGAGTTCAGATTCCATCACTGTGCCAAGCCTGCGCACACCCTCGCGAATTCGATCCGGATCGGGGTAGCAATAAGACAGCCGCAACTCATGTTGTCCTTGCCCATCAACATAAAAACCAGTCCCTGGCACGTAGGCGACTAAAGCGGCGATTGCGCGCGGCAGCATTGCTTTTGAATCAAGGCCCGGTGGCAAAGTCAGCCACGAATAGAAGCCACCGGCAGGAACAGTCCAGGTCGTGCCCTCGGGCATGTAGGTGGCTAATGCATCGAGCAACGCATCGCGTCGTTCGCGATAGACCTCTTGGAAAACCTTGATCTGCTGGCGCCACGGTTGAGTGGCGAGATATTCCGACACGGTGAATTGCGTGAGATTGGACGGACACAGAATGGCTGACTCAGACGCGAGCACTAATTTCTCGCGTACGCCGTGCGGCGCTAACGCCCAGCCCACACGGATGCCTGATGCGATGGTCTTTGAAAAGGAGCCGAGATAGACGACGCCGTCAGCTTCATCAGCACGGATCGCCCGCGGTGGCGGGCCACCATCGAATCCGAGCAGGCCGTACGGGTCGTCTTCAAGAAGGAGAATCCCGGAGCGTTGTGCAATGGCAAGGATTTCGCTGCGTCGCTGGGGCCCTTGAGTGACTCCGGCGGGATTGTGAAACGAGGGGATTGTGTAGATCAACTTGATCTTGCGTCCCGAGGCACGTACTGAAGCAATCGTCTCCTCGAGCGCATTAGGTATTAGTCCCTCGCTATCCATCGCCACGTGGATGACGTCGCACTCGTAGGCACGAAACACACCAAGGGCGCCAACATAGGACGGCGCTTCCACCAAAACCACATCACCGGGATCGCAGAAAATGCGTACGACAATGTCGAGTGCCATCTGTGACCCGGGAGTCACGACCACTTCGTCGGGGTGACCGTCGATGCCCACTTCACGCATGACCTCGACGATTTGCTCACGGAGGGTCGGGTCGCCCTGGCCGGAGCCGTACTGCAGCGCTTGGGGACCACGCTCGCGAATGAGCCGAGCGGACATCTCGGCGATCGCGTCCATGGGGAGTGCTTGCACGAAAGGCATCCCGCCCGCCAGCGATACGACCTCGGGTCGGGAGGCGACAGAGAACAGGGCGCGAATCTCGGAGGCGGTCATGCCACGAGCACGCGTGGCGTAGCTATCCACCCACGGATCGAGGCGTGAACCCTTCGAGGTCATACGGCATATGCTCTCTTATGCTGCCGTTGAATGAGCGAAGGGGGCATCTGATGAAGATCGTGGCTACGGCTCTTGGACTAGTGGCCATCGGCGTTCTCGCAGGATTTGTGGCCAAACTCATCTGGCCGTCGCACCGATCTTGAGGGGCTAGCCCGCCGGCGTGTAGAAGACGACGATGGCTTCGGCGATCGCCTTGGCGAGTGTGTCCCGAAAGATCGGCTGGCTGAGTTTGCTTGCGTCACCGGGGTTAGTCAGGTAGCCCACTTCTAGCGCGACCGCCGGCATCCGCGTGATGCGCAGCATGTCCCAGGTGCCGGCATTGCAGCGTAGATCGACTAGGTCCGTGTGAGCACAAATTGAGGTTTGGATGCGCTCGGCGGCCACTCGGCCGGCCATGGAGTGCCGCCCAGTAATTGAGTCTCCAAAGTAAAACGCCGACACTCCGCTCGCGTGCTGCGAAGAGTACGAGTCGACGTGCACTGACACGTATAGATCGGCATCGAGGTCGTTCGCAAATCTAGCGCGTGCAGAAGGGTCTGCGAAGTTGGCGGGACGAGTATGGACCGAGCGCGTGAGCAACACTTGGGTGCCAAGGATCGAAAGGCGACCATCGATGCGGGCGACGATGTCATCCACTATGTGGATGCCTTCTTCAGTGAGCCCCTCATGAGCAGGATCAAGTACGACTACTTTCCCGGCGACTCCGCTGCGAGTTTGCGCCAACTGGTGATGTTCGCGCAAGGTCTCTGCGTTGCCGTCACCTATTCGTCGCATCAATCGAAGCAACGCGGCGAATGTGTCGGGTCCGCACATGCCATCTGGTCGGGCTCCGACGCCTCTTTGGAACTCCCGAACTGCGGCATCTGTGGCCGGCCCAAAAACACCGTCCACCCGCCCGCAGTCAAAGCCCATATGCGACAGCTGTGATTGAAGGTCGCGCACGTCATCGCCAGCAAGGAGGTGTCCGGGTGAATACACCAGTATGCGATCGCCGATTCGCCAACGAGCCTCTTCAAGCCGTCGGAAAGTCTCTGCTCCGACAATGCCGTCCACTGGAACGCCACGGTCTTGCTGAAAGAGACGTACGGCCTCGTCAGTCGCGTCATCAAAGACGGCTGAAGTGAGATCCTGGGTGAGGTAGGTGTCAGGCAGCAGGCCAGCGCGGACGAGCCGCAACTGGATATCCGCAACGACTGGCCCCGTGTCGCCCCTGCTCACGAGGGCGGTCATGATGGTTATAGATACGGCTCTAGGTCACGGAGCAGTGCAGCTTTGGGCTTGGCTCCGACAATCGACTTCACGATCTCGCCACCGACGTAGACATTAATGGTCGGGATTGAGCGAATGCCGTAATTGGCCGGTGTGGTCGGGTTTTCGTCCACGTTCATCTTGGCGATCGTGATCTTGTCACCATATTCTGCGGCGATTTCCTCAAGTACGGGCGCGATCATCTTGCACGGCCCACACCACTCCGCCCAGAAGTCGACGAGCACGGGGGTTGCGCTATCGAGAACATCGGCCTGGAAACTTGCATCTGTGACTGGCTTCGTTGCGCCCATGGGGGCCTCCTTCTTTCGGTTAAGTCTATGGGTTATTCGTGTGCTGCGAGGTAGCGTTCGGCGTCAAGTGCGGCGGCGCAGCCACTGCCAGCAGCGGTGATGGCTTGGCGGTAGGTATGGTCAACGAGATCGCCACAGGCGAAGACGCCCGGGATATTTGTGCGGCTGCTGCGATCCTGCACATTCACGTAGCCCTCATGATCTAGATCGATTTGGCCCTTGACCAGTTCTGATCGGGGATCGTGGCCAATCGCGATAAATAGTCCGGTGACGGGCAGGTCTCGAGTCGAACCGTCTACGGTGTCGCGCAAGGTGATACCCGTGACCTTCGTGTCGCCAAGCACGTCAGCGACCTCACTGTTCCAGGCGAACTTGATCTTGTCGTTGGCGAGCGCGCGGTCCTGCATGATGCGACTTCCGCGAAGTGTGTCACGACGGTGGATCATCGTGACGGATCGCGCGAATCGCGTGAGAAAAGTTGCTTCTTCGAGGGCCGAGTCACCACCGCCGACGACGGCGATGTCTTGCTCGCGGAAGAAAAAACCATCACAGGTGGCACACCACGAAACACCGTGTCCGGATAGCCGCTTCTCGTTGGGAAGATTTAGTTCGCGGTAGCCGGAGCCCATCGCGAGAATGACCGAGTGGGCGCTATAGGAGCGGTCGGACCCATCTTTGACCGTCTTGATTTCTCCAGCCAGATCGACGGAGACGACATCGTCAGTGATGATTTCCGTACCGAAGCGTTCGGCCTGTGCGCGCATGTTTTCCATCAGCACAGGGCCCATGACCCCATCGGTGAATCCGGGGAAGTTCTCGACTTCGGTTGTGTTCATCAGCGCGCCACCTGCGGTCACGGCACCCTCGAAGAGGAGAGGCTGCAACTGAGCCCGAGCTGCATAAACCGCCGCGGTATATCCGGCCGGCCCGGATCCGATGATGATGACGTTTCGGGTGTCGCTCACAAGAACTCTCCTAGGTGGTGTGTACCCATCCTATTGAGTAACGCGGGAGACCTCGAAAGTCATCCGCATGGCGTCCTTGCGGTCTTGCTCGGTGCAAGGGGGATTGATCACCACGACGTCGACAGTAGCCGGAGGTCCTTGCTCAGATTTGTCGAAGGTATGGAGGAAAACGACCACTGCGGCGGGTCCGCCCTTGAACGTGGCCCGGTCGACCACTAGGGCCGGTGGCAGGTTGTGATCTCCAGCGAGCGCAACAAGGCAGTCGTGGAGAGCGGTGATGTCTGTCGTCATGTCGGGGGCGCTTCCGGACTTCGCTATGGGCGTAGGAGGTTCGGGGTTAGCTGCGGCGATCATCTTTGCTGGGGAGTCCATTCCGACCCGATTGAGAAGGCCGCCAACTTGGGTGGGTAGCCCCACTTCGTCGTAATCCGTGCCGGTTGCCACCACATGGCGGGCTGGGACCAGGTCCAAGGTGACCGGCTCGAGGCTCACCGCGGCCGAGGTCTCCTTGGGGCCATCGGCGACATTGGCGCCGGTGTTGATCATGGTGGGGAGGATGACGGCAGTGGCCACGATGGCGACTCCGGCTACGGCCGCCCCGGGTAGCCAACGACGACGCCGCGCGGATGGGGCAGCGGTGATGGCAGCGACCTGTGGCGCCGCCTCCGCCGACAGGGCCGTGGCAAGCCGATTCCATACGGCTTCGGGCATGGCTACGTCAGAAAGGTTGCGCAGAAGCTCGGCCATCTCAGCGGTCTCCGGCGTCTCCTCGACGTCGTATTCCTCGTTGTCGTTCACTGCTCACCTCCTAAGTCGTCGTGGAGTGTGACGATTCGATTCGAGTCTGGGTTCCTCAGATGAGCCAAAGTCTGTGCGAGTTTGGCCCGACCTCGAAAGCACCGGCTCTTCACAGTGCCCGGCGGGCATTCCAGCATTCTCGCAGCCTCGTCCACGCTCCAGCCTTCGATGTCCACGAGGACGATGGCGGCGCGCTGGTCTGGGGGAAGCAGGGCTAGGGCCTGATCGATCTCCATGGATAGTTCCCGGGCAGTCATGGCGTCATGCGGATCGGTCAACGCGCGCCGGTCGGCGAGCAGCGAGCGATCGCCGACCCCCTCGCCGTCACCCTCGTTGGGGAGGGGGACCCACGGACGTACGGCTCGGCGCCGCATTCGGTCCAGGGCTGCGTTGACCACTATCCGATGCAACCACGTGGTGACCGCTGAGTCACCTCGGAAAGTCTCTGCCCGTCGGTAGGCGGAAATTAGGGCGTCCTGGAGAGCGTCGGATGCCTCTTCGGGATCCCCAACGGTCCGCATAGCCACCGACCAGAGCCGATCCTTATGGCGACGGACGAGTTCGGTGAAGGCCAGTGGGTCACCTTCGACGTGGGCGGCGAGGAGTTCGGCGTCGCTGCGCTCGTCCGGGGCCACCCGACAAGCCTAGGGGGTCAGCCCCGGACCAGTGCCTCGCGTACGCCGCCGACGTATCCGCCGGTGTCGGCCAGCGGCAATCCGGTGAACCACAGCAAGACGTATTGCCCCACGACCGGACGAGGTGCGCGAAGGTCGATCTCGTTGGCTGCCCCAACCGCACGGGCCAACTCAGTCCATTTTGCCGGGTCCTTGAATATCGTTGAACTCAGTCGTACTTGCACCGAACTGCCGTTGCCGACGAGCTTTAGCGACACCGCGCTCACAGAACGTGCTGAGCCAAGGTCAAGAACGATTCCGGTGCCGCGGTTGCCGTTGAGGTCGGAGGTGGAGAACCTACCGGTTTTCCATTCGGTGAGTTCACTGCCATCAATTGCCAATTTTGGATTCAACTTTGAGCCCTGTTCAAGGGCGAAGGGATCAAAAAGGGAAACACCCACAGGGATGAAGGTGCCGGCCGGTGCATCGTCGCCGGAGATAGCTAGCGGAGTGGGAGATGCAGTCTTGGTGAAGATTTCGCTGATACTAGCTCGTTCGGCAGTGCCCCATGGTGAGGCTGCATTTGTGAACGTGACGACACCAAACACCGAGACAATGGCGACAATCATCAGACTTGCGGCGACCCCCGCCATGCGGCCGAATGTTCGATGCGGTCGGCTACGTCGCTGGGAAGGTGCAACTCTCGGGGCGCGCCGCCCTTCGAGTTGTCCTTGAATCACTCGTAGGGCATCAGCGAAGTCGCGCATCTGTGTGAAGTGAACAGCACCACGAACAGTTCCTGCACCGATCACGGATCGGGCGATAAGTACGTCCATCGCGGTCGGCACTTCTGCAGTCACTTGAGAGGGAAGAAGTATGTGATCACCTGATCTCGGGGCAGCAGCGACACCATCGACCATGCCGTCTGGCCACCGTCCGGTGAGACCTGCATAGAGCAACGAGCCCACTCCGTGAATGTCGGCGGCGATGCCATCTGCGGAGGTGCCCCATAGTGCTGCGTCAATCCCCACTCCACGCACTCTGACCTCGTCGTCCTGCGTCATCAGGACGCTGGATGGACGTAGTCGACCATGTGTGCGGCCGGTGGCGTGCACGTCAGCGAGAGCTGAGGCGACATGCACTGCTACACGTGTGGCTGCCACGACACCCAGTGGTTCGCCATCGCGGTTCTCGTAGGTATCGGCAAGCGTGCGGCCCGGAACCCATTCGCACACAATCATGACGTGCTCGGGGGTCGTCACCACGTCAAGGATTCGGACAAGGGCCCGAGCTTCGAGGCTGGCCGCGTCACGCGCGGCGGCAGCCACGGTCTCGGCACGAGGGTCATCTGCGGCAATGACAGTTATTGCCACCGGGCGTCCGAGCGCGGGGTCTTCTCCGCGCCACAACGTCACTCCCTGGGAGCGCGACACGAGATGCTCCAAGGAGTAGCGCCCTGCGTGAAGCGGGATCGATGACGTCACTACCCAAGCCTAAGCAGTGTGGGCCCCGGAAGCGGTGTTCAACTGGCCACCGGCTTGCGACGCAGACGTCGAATTCGTCCGGTAACTAAAGCCAAAGACTCAGACACCTCGGTGATGCGCAATATGCGGGCGAGTAGTAGGTAGGTGCCACTCCCCACTGCCACGACCACAATCACGTTGATGAGCACTGCGAAGTGCGTAGCGTTACCGAACAAGAAATTGATAAGCAGGTATTGAGCGATGGCCATAATGAGTAGCGCTATGGTGCCGGCGAGCAC
This sequence comes from Candidatus Nanopelagicales bacterium, assembly GCA_044240285.1. Classification (GTDB taxonomy): domain Bacteria; phylum Actinomycetota; class Actinomycetes; order S36-B12; family S36-B12; genus CAINMH01. The sequence goes on from JBIHZU010000001.1 coordinate 22,108, forward strand.
CATTCGAAGCAATGACCTCACGGTGCTGCCTATGGAGAGTGACTTCCAGCCAGCTCCACGCTTGCGAAGCTTGCGCGCAAGAAGGAACCAGGCAAGAACAAATGCCACCCAGAAACCGACCACATAGCCGAGCGCCAGCATCGCAATCTGTACGCCACCGGTAGTTGAGTAGAACAAGGGAATCGCTACTACGAGTGTGGCCACGTTGAATGCAACACTGATCCAAAACGGTGTCTTCGTATCTTCAAGCGCGTAGAACCCGCGGAGCACGACGTACCAAAGACTGAATGGCAATAGACCAACCATGAACACCGACACAATCGAACCCATCAACGCCGCCTGGGCCGTTGTTGCTGCGCCATATCCGAAGAGCAAGACGGCAATACCCGGACCAATGACCATCAGAATCACGCCAATCGGCACGATAAAGGACGCAACGAGTCGCATCGTGCTGGTGATGTCGCGACCGACCTGCTCCATTTGGCCACTATGTGCGATGCGACTTAGCGAAGGAAGCATCGCAGTAACGATGGAGATCGTGATCACACTCTGCGGGAGCATGAAGATCAGGTTGGCTTTTTGGTAGGTCGTTAAACCTGCCGCAACCGTGCCCGCATCTGTAGCGCTGACATTCGCGAGTGTCGCCAGACGTGTGATGACGACATAGCCCGCCTGGTTGACCACCACGAGTCCGAGTGTCCAGATCGCGAGGGTGCCGGCCTTTCCAAGACCATGTCCTCGCCAGTCAAAGCGTGGCCGCCACACATACCCTGCCTTCCAGAGGACGGGTAAGAGCACAAGTGCCTGCAGGGCAACGCCGATTGTCGTGCCAAGACCAAGCAGCAGAACTTGATCGGAGGAAAGTTGTCCGTCTGCAGCCGCTGTAGTGCCGGCGATGACGATGAACGTCACGAACGTCGCTATGGCGATGACATTAGCGATGATCGGGGCAAACATGGGTGCGCCGAACTTGCCGCGCGAGTTAAGTACCTGACTGAGTAAGGCAAATGCGCCATAGAAGAAGATCTGCGGCAGGCATAGCCGCGCAAACGCTGTCGCTAGTTCGCGTTGGTCTGATCCGTACTGTGCGGTGGAATACACGTCCACAATCCACGGCGCGAGCAGGACAGCCGCGACGGAAAGCACCAAGAGTGAGAGGAAGGTGATTGTCAGCAGGCGATCTGCGTAGGCCCGACCATTGTCTGCGTCGTCTTTCATTCGTCGTACGAGTTGCGGAATAAAGATCGCGTTGAGTGCGCCACCGATGACGAGGATGTAGATGATATTGGGCAACGTGTTGCCTAATGAAAATGCATCGGATACGAGATAAAAACCCAGTGCTGCCGTCATCGCGATGTCGCGCATGACACCTGTTACGCGTGAGGCGACGGTCCCCGCTGCCATGATCGCGCTGGATGACAATAGCCCTGCGTTCGTGACACTTGGCCCATGAGACTGGTTTTCGATCACGAATTGACCACCGATCCTGTTTCGAGTTCAGAAGCACTTTTCCTTCGGCGCTGCCGTACACGCCGATAGATATCGAAAAGCACCATAAGTGCGAGAAGAACAGCAGCACCGACTGTGAACCAGCGCGCAGCCCTTGAGTAGGCGGTTGTCTTCAATTGCATTGCTGACGATACGCCGAACTGAGTGTCGTTGCCATCAAGTAACTGAACCGACACTTGCACGGCGTCACTACCTACCACGCGAACGGGAACCACAACACTTGCTCGTTTCCCAGGCTCAATCACAATGTCGGTCACTGTTTCCGCAACTAGTCTGGCTGAGGGAGTGCCGACTAGGCGGAGCCCCACGGTCACTCGTTGGTCGAGATCGTTGGCGATCGTCACCGGGATGCTTCCGGTGTCTCCACTCAAGATCACGTCATTGCGGCCGATTACACGGATGGAGTTCTGGGTGTTGTTGAGTGCTGAATCAACTGAGTCGATGAGCGCTTCGCCGTCGTTGATGCGGAAAGTCCATGCCATGGACTCAGCACGCAGCAAAGTGGCCAAGGCAGGTTCGGTGAGAGATGTCGGATCTGCGAGCACAGTCGACAAACTTGTGAGTGTGTCCTGTGCCTGCTTGATACGACTGAAGTAATAGGCGGGAAGTTCTAGAGATTTGCCTGCATAGGGCGCGGTTGTGCGAGGAATAGCGCTCGGCGCATCTGCGAGTACTACACCGAGAGGCACCGGGTCAATCCACGAAGTGGTGTGTACGACTCGCAGGAGGTCACGCAGTAAGGCACCGGAGAAATCCCAGCGCGGACTCGATGGACCGGCAATAAGGGTGCGGGGAATGTCGGGTGCTTCCGTAGCCACGAAAGCGAGTTCGGCCAGGAATCGTTGACGGGCAAGGAGAATTTGAGTCGATGTCTGTTGGCGCATCGAGAGTGATTCACGCAGTCCCGTATCGAGCAGTATTGCGCGAAGCGGTCCATCAGCGGTGTTTAGCTCGGCAGATCCGGAAGGCGTTATTGCAGAATCGCTAGCGGGCAAGGCGGAATCGCGCATCACAAAGACCTGTACACCACTGCCTGCAAGGACTTCGATGGTTCCCGGGTCGAACCCTCCACTAGGTGCCCAGGCAAGTCCGCCCTGTGGGGTGTGACCGAGGGCGTCACTCGTCGTTCGATCCGCGGTCGTTATCGCGCGAACTAGATCTCGATCAAGTCCATTGCGATGCAAGCCACCAGCGTCGACATCTGCGTAGGGCAGCGTCCACACACTGGATTGGGTTCCCCGTGCGGTCGCATCGTTGAGCAATGTGATCCACGCTTTGGCCTGCCCTGACCGAGTGCCTGGCTCAACGTTGCCGTCAATGTCCACGAGGTAACCCTCTGTCATCGCCTTGACTGTTTGGAGAAGTGCGGGGTCGGCGACCCAGGTGACATCGGTGGAGTACTTCGTGCCAATCTCGACGAGATTGCGCAGGCGACCCCCCGGAGAGATTTCCTCGGGCGTTGTGTCACTGAGAAGCACGCCGCGCTCGTCGCGTGCAGGGGAGTCAGCCAAGGGCCATACCCATGCGAGTCGGGTAGGACTGAGCTGTTCTGAGGTAGGCATCCACGGCAACAACGTGCGTGCCATTCCGCGGCGGTCGTAGTTTGTGCCGTCGCTGGCGACGACTTCGACACCCAGCGCGTATGCACCCGGGGTGCTCACGGGAAGCGAGCTGGCAGGCAACTCAATACGAAATGGTGCTCGTCCGCCGACTCCAAGTACAGCTGCAACATTTACCGTCGAGCCATAGACAACGTCACCGTCCCAGGATGGATTGCCTGCGGTAACTCGGCCCAGTTGTGCCCGATTCGCCAATGGACCGTACGACAACCGCAACTGGACCATTACGTCGTCAAATTCAGTGAACGACGCATTGGCGACATTGCCAGCGATGATGAGGGTGCCCTTCTCCGTGAGGATTGAGGGACTCAAACGCGTAAGGGTGACACGTACCGGATCGGGGGTGTCAGCCGTAGGAGCCGCAACTAGTGAAGCCGTTGCTGGAGCTCCCCCTAGGGCACTTGCGAGTCCCAGCAGAGTGAGGGCAGCTGCGCACAGCGCCAGCAACCGCCTCATCAGCCGGCGTCAGCCAATAATTCAGGAACCCGGTCGACGAGGCGGCGCTCGTCGGCATAGGCAAGGCGCCGAGTTACTTCATTGAGGGGTACCCACGCCACCTCAGAGACTTCGGCGTCAGCGTCGGACAGGACACCACCGGACGCTTCCATGAGGAAGTGGTGCACCGTCTTATGAATCCGACGTCCATCAGCCACGAACCAGAAGTCAATCGTGCCCAATGGCGCCAGAAGCCGTCCCCTTATGCCCGTTTCTTCCTCGACCTCACGAACCGCTGCGTCCTCTGTGCTCTCCCCTGCCTCAATGTGCCCCTTGGGGAGAGACCATAGGAGTCGGCCACGCCGGTCTCGACGCCCGATGAGGGCCGCCAGGGGGATATCTGCGCCTCGGTCGAGCACTAGACCGCCAGCACTCGTCTCCTCCACCCGTTGGAGGCGGCGGGAGGGAGTCATGCTTGCCAGAATAACTACAACTGGGGCTCATGCCCGGCCGCGGCGCGAGTGATCTAGCCCCGGGGAGGTCTCTCCCACATCATCGAGGTCCCATTGGCCGAGGTGTGTCTGCCCTCCATGTCGCTCCCGAGTAACGGGCGACGACGGCACATGGCTGTCGCAATCGGGAGGCCTCGCCTATGCATTCCTTCGAATGGAGGTGACGATCCACTGCAACTCGGCTCAGCGTGTCTGAGAATGATTATCATTCTCGTTATGGTTGAATGGTTCGACAGCGCATTACGATCAAGGAGGACTCAATGAACCGTTCCGAACTCGTCTCGGCGGCCGGCGATCGGGCGGGTCTGTCCCCCGACGACGTCGATCGCGCACTCACCGCCTTGATTGCGGCCATCACCGACGAGGTCGGCGCGGGCGGCCGGGTTGCGCTACTGGGTTTCGCGACGTTCGAGAGTGTTCAACGCGAGGAGCGGCTGGGCCGCAACCCGCAGACCGGCGAGCCGATGACCATCTCCGCGCGCAGGGCCGTGCGGATAACGGCGGGGTCCGCGCTCAAGCGCGCCGCCACCGGCGGCTGATGGACCTGCCTCGCCTCGGACGGCTCAAGTCGCTGCGCCGCCGCCCCAAGCACGTTGCGCACGGCCCAGTCGTGGGCCTCATTGACCAGCGCGGCATCCCGACGCATGAGTGCCTGAACTGCGGGTGCACCGTCTTCGTCATTCACGCTGTGTTCGAGGACTACGACATCACCGGCTGGTACCTGGAGGGCTCCTGTTCGTGCTGTGGCAGCCCCCTGACCGTCCCGTGCCCGGTGGACGACCCCGAGCGGTAGCGATGGACAGCCATCCGGACGAGCCCCCGTCCCGAGGTGCGGTGGACGACGAGCATGAGGTAGTCGCAGGCCGTCGCCCAAGCAGGCAGAGGGTCGTGGTGGGGGAAGTCCTCCACCGTTTGGCGTGCTGATGGCGATCACATTGATCACTGCTCCGGCCGTCGCGGCCCGCCTGCTGGTTCCTCGCCTGTCGCGCTCGGTGCCACTCGCCAGCGCACTCGGAGCCCTCGCCGGGTTTGCCGGGCTGCTGCTGAACTACCACCTGGCCCTGCCCACAGGACCGACGATCGCGATCGTCGCTGTCGGCGAGGTCGCCCTGGCATCGCTGGTCGCACGCCCGTGGGCTGGACGGCGAGCCCCGGTCGAACTCGCCCACATGCCGCAAGCGCCTTCCCGGGTCGGTGCCCCGTGAGCCACCCCAGGCGCGCACAGACCCGCGTTCTCATCGCTGATCCCCGGGCCGCACGCCCTGACGATCCTGCAGTATCTGGCTACCGTGGGGATCGAGCCAGCAGAGGTGATGGTCGTCGATCCCAGACCCTGGCTCGCGGCGTGGCGCTCGCGCTTCGCCGCCCACGACATCCCGATGCTGCGCTCCTCCCGGGCGCACTAGTCTGAGTCGCCGTGCCGGTCCTTGCTCCTGATGTCTCCGAACTGCTCTCCGACCTTGGCGAGCGGTTTCGTACGGCTGGTTTCGAGATCGCGCTCGTGGGTGGCCCCGTGAGAGACGTCCTGCTTGGTCGGGTCAAGAGAGGCGATCTGGATCTGACGACCAGTGCCCAGCCGCCGGACATTCTGCGACTTCTCGAGGGCTGGGCGGACACTGTCTGGGACGTCGGCATTCGATTTGGCACGGTGGGGTGTCGCAAAGGCGATCACATCCTCGAGATCACGACCTATCGCTCAGAGGAATACGACCCCGATTCTCGAAAGCCCGAGGTCACGTTTGGGTCTTCTCTGATTGGTGACTTGGGCCGGCGAGACTTCACGGCAAATTCCATGGCGCTGCGATTGCCGGAGATGGAGTTCGTCGATCCATTCGGTGGAGTCAATGACCTTGCTGCGCGCGTGTTACGAACGCCATCGACTCCAGAGCAGTCGTTTAGCGACGATCCGTTGCGCATGATGCGTGCGGCGCGTTTCGCATCTCAACTAGATTTCACGGTCGCTGAAGAAGTTGTCGAAGCAATGACTGCGATGGCCGAGCGCATCGCGATCGTGTCGGCTGAGCGAGTACGCGAAGAACTCGTTCGACTAGTTTTGTCTCCTAGCCCACGTGCTGGTCTCACCTTGCTGGTCGATACAGGGCTTGCAGCATACGTCGTGCCCGAATTGCCAGCATTGCAACTCGAGCTAGATGAGCATCACCGACACAAGGACGTGTACGAGCATTCCATCGTCGTCCTTGAGCAGGCAATTGCGCTGGAGACTATGCACATGCCAACCTCCGAGCCCGACTTGATTTTGCGGATGGCCGCGCTCCTTCATGACATTGGTAAGCCGCGTACGCGCCGGTTTGAGGATGGCGGTGGAGTGTCTTTCCATCATCACGAGGTGGTAGGTGCTCGGATGGTGCGCAAACGATTGACGGCATTGCGCTTCTCCAATGATGAGATTGAGCAAATTTCACGTCTGACCGAACTGCACCTGCGGTTCCATGGGTACGGCTCAGGTGAATGGACCGACTCTGCTGTACGGCGTTATGTGCGAGACGCTGGAGACTTACTAGTGCGTCTTCACAAGCTGACACGTGCCGACTGTACAACGCGCAATGCCAAGCGAGCAGCGATGCTGCAGCGCACCTACGACTCCCTAGAGGAGCGCATCGAGGTACTGGCGGCGGAAGAGGAACTTGCGGCAATTCGTCCCGATCTTGACGGAGCAGACATCATGCGAATCCTCAGCATCCCGGCTGGACCCGCAGTGGGTGAGGCGTACCGCTTCTTGCTCGAACTACGACTTGATCGCGGTCCGCTAGATTCGGCCGTTGCTGAGGCTGAACTCCGCGACTGGTGGTCCACCCGAAATTAGTTGGAAACGCTTGTCTCTGTCGAAGCCTCTGGTCGAGACGATGGAATCGCCTCGATTACTTCGACGATGAGCAGGATTACCAGTGCGAGAAGGGTCCACAGCAGCGTGCGGGTTACGGTCATCTGCCCGCCGAGGAGGACTGCGACGAACAAAAGCCCGGCAATCACACCGCGTACCCAGCGACCGTGTTTTTGTAGCCAGACACCCACGCTCGTCAGTGGACCATTGGGGAAATTGCTCGCAAGCGATTCTGTGGCGCGCTTTGTTCCGACGCGGAGTTGTCGTGCGGCTCCAGTACGACCGAGGTAGAAGCCGACGATGATCATGCCGATGCCGACGAGCAAGAGGCTCCATACGGAGTTGGCAAGATAACTGAAGAGAGTTGTGTAGAACACGTTGGATGCTGGACCGAATGGTGTGCCGGCTAGTTGGTTGACGAAGACGTTTTCGCCAATGGAGAGGGCGACGGAAAGCAAAGCGGACCAGAAGACGAGAAGGGCACCGATCCAAACGACCATTCGTTGGCGACGTCGAGAGAGGACCGCTGCGAGAACGAACAGAGCAACAATTACAAAAATCAGCCACTGCATGACGGGTGAAGTAATTTCGTAAATCGTCTGTACTTGCGCCAACTGTGGTGCATTCAAAATCACGATAGTGGCGTTGGAATCAGGAACGAAATTGGCAACGAAGCCCCAGCCGCGGTCATTGAGTGCCTGCTTGACCGCATCAAGAATGACTTGCACATTGAGAACGACTTGATCTCCTTGCATCTGAATTGGCCCAGTCGAGTCGCCTTCAAGGATCTTGATGAAGGCCTGTTGTGCAGTGAGATTTACGGCCCGCCACAACTTGTCAAACTGCTCGGACTGAATAACGCCATTGACGGCATTGGCTACAACTGAGTCAATCGCTCCGCTGATGACAGGTACGAGCATTTCAAGTCTGGGGTACTCCACGATGAGGTCACCAAAAATCTCGTTGACGAGTTTCTCGGGGTTGACGTTCTCATCGATCTTTTGAGTGATGAAGTCTGCGAGAGCCGCTTTTGTAGCCGGATCCTCGCCGATGGGCCCAACGGTGTCGATGTACTGCTGTGTGTCGGTGAGCGTCTGCTTGGCCCAGTAGCCCACGATGCCGATCGGAGTCAGGATGAAAGCCACAATCACGAGGAATGCGGCGAGGAAGCTGCGCCACTTCGCGCCAGGTGTGCGAGTACGGGCAGGTGCAGTAGCAGCCTCAGTTGTCATGGGCTGAACCTTACGCCAGAGCGCCGGGGCTTAGCGTCTCCTTACGTACCAAACTGCGGTGCCAGCGAGCAGAACGCCAACAAGCACAGTGGAAATAGGGGCAACCCCACTACTTGGGGTCGTAAATGCAATGGCTGAGATGCCAAGTACGAGCCCGACATTGACGATCATGTCAAAAAGCGCGAAGACTCGACCGAGATGGTCGTCGGGGATATCGCGTTGGACCACGGTGTCAGACATGACCTTCACGCTTTGGCCGGCAAAACCGAGCGAAAGTGCTGCGAGTAGGAGTCCGGGAAGACTTACTCCATAGGCCGCGACGAGGATGCCTAGGGGTGTGAGGCCTGCAGCCTGAATCAAGACAGCCGAGGTCCAACGTGGAATTCCAAACCGGCGACTTGCGCTGGGCGCGCACACTGCGCCAAGAAGCCCGCCAGTGGCGGCCGCTGCAGTAACGATCGCGAATTGCGTCAGTGCGGCATCGGGATCATTCGGTGAGTTGAAGGTGTTCCGGAGCAGAAGTAGGGCCACCACGGTGAGTGCCCCAAAAGTCATTCGGTGAAGGAAGACCACAGCGATAGCGCGGCCTGCTGCGCCATGGGTGTGGAGTGAACGCGCTCCGTCGACGAGGCCGAGTAGAACACCCTTGAGTGTGTCGGCAGGCCGCGTACCCGACGGACCCAGCAGATTGCGCCCCATGCGACTCGAGAGCGCACTCGCAACTAGGTAGCACCCCAGAGCGACAACGAGGACGGTCACTGCACCGATGTCACTGCCGCCAGCAAGAGCACGAATTCCGAGCCCTGCACCTGCACCCACCGCAGATGCGATCGTGCCGGAAGTGGGAGCGAGTGCGTTGGCCGTGATGAGTTGCTGTCCGGTAACGACATGTGGCAATGAAGCGGAGAGTCCAGCCAGAATGAATCTGCTGATACCTAAGGAAACCAAGACAACAATTCCCAAATCGAGGCCATCATGGCCTAGCCACGTGATGTAGGCGAGCAGGATGATGAGTCCAGCGCGAACGAGATTGGCGTAGACCAGCACCTGTCTGCGCCGCCACCGATCAAGGAACACGCCAGCAAAGGGACCTACGATCGAGTACGGCAGGAAGAGAATCGTAAAGGCAAGTGCGATACGAACGGCGTCAGGTTCGCGCTCAGGGGAGAACAACACGAAGGTGGCGAGTGCTGCCTGGACCATTCCGTCACCGAACTGGCCAATGAGGCGTACGCCGTACAGCTTGCGGAAGTCACGGCTCGCAAGAACCGAACGCAAGTTTCCAGCCACGGAACGAAGGCTATCTGCACTGGCCCCGCCGCGACACAGCCCGTAATGTCGAGTTGTGGACCAACTTGATGATCGCGACTGGCTGCTTCCGCGCCCGAGTCGTCTGAGCGTCGAGAATCCGCTGTACGAAGAGATAATGCGACGACATGCGGGTGCGGTGGCGGCGGGAGAGGGCGGCTACCTCGATCCAAGCACCGGATTTTTCGTCATGACAGCCGTTTTTCTTGCCAGGCGCGAGACCTGCTGCACGCGAGGGTGTCGACACTGCCCCTATGAGTACGACGTGTAATCAGCTCGCAAGATGCTTGCTTAGCGCGCCATCTCCTCAGCGATTGCGGCCACAAATTCATCGACATCGGCTTCGGTGGTGTCCCAGGCGCACATCCATCGGACCTCGCCGGTGACGTGATCCCACGTATAGAAGTGGAAGCGATCCTGTAGTCGGGCGGTTACGTCAGCGGGAAGGATTGCGAAGATTGCATTCGCCTGGACGGGGCGGACCACCTGCACACCCGAGATCTGACGTACACCCTCACTCAGACGCTGGGCCATCGCATTAGCGTGACCGGCATTTCGTAACCACAGGTCGTCACTGAGCAGTGCAACCAGTTGTGCGCTGATGAACCGCATCTTGCTTGCGAGTTGCATATTCGTCTTTCGGACGAAGGGGATTGCCTCACTTAACTCCGGGCGCAAACTGATAACCGCTTCTGCACCCATGGTGCCATTCTTGGTGGCCCCAAAACTCACTGCATCAATTCCAATATCAGTCGTAAACTCTTTGAACGAACGACCTAACGATGCGGCGGCGTTGGAGATGCGGGCACCGTCGAGATGCACGAGCATTCCCAGCGAATGCGCATGAGAGACCAAGTGCTTGAGTTCATCAACGCTGTAGACGGTGCCGAGTTCGGTGGATTGAGTGACAGTGACAACGCGTGGCTGTGCGCGATGGACATTGCCAAATCCGAAGGCCTGTGTGTCGAGCAGCTCTGGAGTCAACTTCCCATCAGGAGTGGGTACAGTCCAGAGCTTCAGGCCAGCAACCTTCTCTGGTGCACCACCTTCGTCGGAGTTGACGTGTGCCGAGGCTGCACACACGACCGCCTCCCACGGGCGACACATCGAAGTGAGCGCAGTGACATTGGCCCCAGTGCCGTTAAAGACGGGGAAGACAGCCGCATGATCACCAAAGTGATGACGGACGATCTCCCTTAGGGCTCCAGTGACGTCGTCGTCGCCGTATGACACCTGATGGGCATCGTTGACGTCACTCATGGCAGTAAGGACTGCGGGGTGGATCCCAGCGTAGTTATCGCTGGCGAATCCCCGCCATGTTCCTGGCTGCATCGCGACCTCCCAATAAGAAGGAGGCTACCGCTCTATCTCACCGCGGATGAACTGCTCCACACGCTCACGGCACTCGTCGTCTGCGTACTGCTCGGGTGGCGACTTCATGAAGTAGGAAGAAGCGGAGAGAAGCGGGCCACCAATGCCACGGTCCATGCCGATCTTGGCGGCGCGGATTGCATCGATGATGACGCCAGCGCTGTTGGGGGAATCCCATACCTCGAGCTTGTATTCGAGGTTAAGCGGTACGTCGCCGAATGCCTTGCCCTCGAGGCGCACGAATGCCCACTTGCGATCATCGAGCCAGGCGACATAGTCCGACGGTCCAATATGGATATCGCGGGCTGCCATCTTGCGGTCGATTTGCGAGGTGACGGACTGTGTCTTGGAGATCTTCTTTGACTCAAGGCGATCGCGCTCGAGCATGTTCATGAAGTCCATGTTGCCGCCGACGTTGAGCTGGTAGGTGCGTTGCACCTCGACACCCCGATCTTCGAACAGTTTGGCGAGTACGCGGTGGGTGATGGTTGCACCCACCTGCGACTTGATGTCGTCGCCAACAATTGGCACGCCGGCCTTGGTGAACTTGTCGGCCCACTCAGGTGTGCCGGCAATGAAGACAGGAAGTGCATTGACAAAGCCAACACCTGCATCAATTGCGCACTGTGCGTAGAAGCGCGCGGCCTGCTCGGATCCCACGGGCAGGTAGCACACTAGAACGTCCACATTGCGTTCACGGAGTACAGCGACCACATCTACTGGCTCTGCGTCGGACTCGGTGATCATCTCGCGGTAGTACTTGCCTAGGCCGTCAAAGGTGTGACCACGTTGCACCATGAGGCCAGTTGGCGGCACATCGCAGATCTTGATGGTGTTGTTCTCGCTGGCGGTGATGGCGTGTGCGAGGTCTTGTCCGACCTTCTTCGCGTCGACATCAAACGCAGCAACGAACTGCACATCACTGACGTGGTACTTGCCGAACTGGACGTGCATGAGGCCAGGCACGCGGCCAGACGGATCTGCGTCCTTGTAGTACTCGACACCCTGTACGAGTGAAGATGCACAGTTGCCGACGCCAACGATCGCGACGCGAATCGGGTTCATGACTTGTCCTTTCGGGGTTGGGATCCTGCTTCATCTGTAATCAGATCGGTGAGCCAGCGCACTTCACGCTCGACTCCTTCGAGTCCGTGCTGCTGCATACGCAGGGTGTATTCGTCGACACGTTCGGTGCCACGGGCAAGTGATGTGCGCAAAGCAGCGAGACGCTCCTCCATGCGTGACCGGCGGCCCAACAGGATGCGCATGCGGGCCTCGGCAGGGGTGCGGCCGAAGAAAGCCATGTGGGCGTTAAAGGCTTCGTCGTCCCAAGAGTCTGGGCCAGCATCGGCGACCAAACGCTCGAAACGGTCCTTGCCATCGGCCGTGAGTGTGTAGACGATCCGGGCTCGCTTGCCCGACATCACGGGCGCTGCCTGGTCGCTGGTCACGTCTTCGGTAATGAGCCCGCGTTCGACGAGCTCCTTTAGGGCCGGATAAAGGGAGCCGTACGAGATCGCCCGGATGGGCCCGAGGACCGAGGTCATGCGCTTGCGCAACTCGTAGCCATGCAAAGGGGCATCGTGGAGCAGGCCGAGAATGGCCAACTCCAAGACATCACTGCGCTTCGCCACGAGGGTCCTTTCGGGGGGACTGGGGAAACCGCGAGGTCGACCCGTCCAGATATATCGGAATGATACATCACAGCGATGCCTCGGCGCAGGGTGCCAGCCAAGTTGCGAATGGCGCCTAGCGAGGGACGGCGCCTAGCGAGGGACGGCGCCTGTCAGACGGAATTCCTTCCTTGAGTCGCACACCGACCGCCGACCGGTAGCCTCTGGTCTATGAAGCGAGTCGTTGCCCTAGCCCTGTCCCTCGTTACTGGGGCTGGACTCGCAGTGTCTCTTCAGGCGCCGGCCTCAGCCGGGGACATCCCGCCGATTGTCGTTATATATGGCACCGGCAAGTCGGTAGAGAAAGGCATCTCCCTCACCGCGCAGGTCCCGGGCTCGGACACGTCCGTGCAGGTCAGCGCCAAGACTGGTACCAACCTTGCTGCCTCGTCGTCAACGGATGGTCGGGTGGTGGCGTATGTGTCTCTCCGCTCATCCGGGGGCAACGCTTCGGGCTTGAACTTGATGATTCGAAAGGACGGCGTGCTCCTACGGCGGGTTTCGATGGAAAGCGTCTTTCTCCCCAGTGTCAGCGCAGATGGATCAATCGTCCTCATGGCGGGTGCGAATGGTCTTAAGGCATTTGACGTGAAGCGGCAAAAATGGTCGGCATTCTGCACGGGTTGCCCCACCACGAGCATCTCGAGTGCCGCCGTCTCACCAGATCTTCGCAAGGTCGCGATGTCGCATAAGGATATTGGGATTCAGTACATGGAGATCTATCGCGTCTCGGATGGTCGTCGTCTTGCGCGGACCACTATTCAAAGTACATTCGGCAATCCGGCGTGGAACCCAGCCAGTGACACAGTCGCCTACGTGGACAATGAACCGGGCGGGGGACTCGGTGCCGGTGGGATTCGAACGCTCACCACCTCAGGGGTGGTGGCTGACTCGAAGTTCATCAACAGCGGCGAAACCTCGATGGCTGGGCGAAATATCATGTATGTCTCCCCGACCTGGATCAATAATGCGGTGTGGGCTATTCGGTTGGCTATCGGCAGTCAGGCGTCTTTGACCGCGCGTGTTGTCACGGCCAAAAACTGGAACTCAGCGCCTCGAATGTTCGGTAAATCACTGTATTCGGGCAACGAATTCTGGCGAGTTGAGCTTTTGGCGTTCGTCGGATGGTCCGCGGCCCTGCCTACTCCTGCCCGCTGATCGCCACACTCACCTCGTCAAGTCGTTCCGCGCATTAGGCTCTCGTCATGGCCGTTCCGCGCAAATCGACGTTGCGTGGCATCCGTGTGCCGGTCGGTGGCTCCGCTCCCCGCAAGCGTGAGGCGCTCCCGCCTGCTGAGCCAGTCAGTGATCCCACCACTCCGCGCGGTCTCATTGACTACTCCATGCAGCGCCGGGCGACTCTGCGCTCGGTCTTCGGCGGCAATGTCTTCGACGGGCTCAATATCTGCGACGCTGACACCTATCTCGTGCGTGCCGCTCGTTACCACGGAAACCCGACCGGCCGAGTGTGCCCGATCTGTCGCAAGACCGATCTTGACGAAGTGACGTACGCCTTCGGCGAGGAGCTCGGTCACGCCTCCGGATCAGCTATCGATCCCGATGGTCTTCCACAGATGGCGATGCGCTTCGGCGACTTTCGCGTCTACGTGGTCGAGGTCTGCCAAGAGTGCAGATGGAATCATCTGCTCACGTCGTACACACTCGGTGACGGAGTCCCGCGCCGACCACAACCGCGCCCACGCGACCTGGAGGACTTATGAGCACTCCACCCGTCGTGCCGCCCACGTGGGATGACCCGATGATCGAAGGCGGCAGCCATGTCGTCGGCGGTCCGTTCGGGAGACTGGCGCGCTCCTCGCGTCGATGGTGGACTCCAGCGCGCGTGCTGATCATGCTCGCGGGAGTTGCGTATCTCATTGCCTTGATTCGTAACTACCCGTGCATGAGCAATGGCTGGGCATCGCCGGATCGCTATGAACACATGTGTTATTCCGACATTCCGCCGCTGTTTAGCATCCGAGATTTTACTGATGGTGCTTTCCCATACCTGAATGCGCTGCCCAATGGTGAGTATCTCGAGTACCCCGTGCTTACGGGCATGTTCATGTGGATTGCCTCTCTGATCACTGTGTGGATCACAAGCCTCAGCCCGCAGATAGGTTCGACGCAGACATTCTTCGCGGTTAACACAATCCTGCTTCTTCCATTCTTCATCGCCACGGTCGTTGCGACTGCAGCAACGGTGCGCAAGCGACCATGGGACGCCGCGATGGTTGCGCTCGCTCCAGGCATCATCTTGTGCGCATTTATCAACTGGGACATGATTCCTGTCGCGTTCACCGCGTTTGCCATGATGCTGTGGGCCCGCAAACATCCGCTCTGGGCTGGCATCCTGCTCGGCCTCGCAATCTCAGCAAAGTTCTATCCGCTGATCCTCTTGGGGCCTTGGTTTCTCTTGGCAATCCGAAGTTCGCGACTCAAGCAGTTCTGGTGGCTGCTGCTCGGTACGGTGGCAAGTTGGCTTGTTGTGAACTTGCCGTTCATCCTGGCGAACTTTGATGGCTGGTTCTATTTCTACAAGTTCAGCCAGACGCGTGGACAGGACTTCGGCTCAATTTGGTACGCCAGCAACCTGCTTGGCCTTCCGCCGATTCTGCCGGAGTGGCTAAACACCGTGGCAACTGGAAGCTTCCTCGTGCTGTGCGTCGCAATAGGCGTGATGATCTTTGCAACGCCACGTCGACCTCGTCTCGCGCAAGTGTTGTTCTTAGTTGTGGCAGCGTTCTGTCTCACCAACAAGGTCTATTCACCACAATTCGTCATGTGGCTCATTCCGCTTGCGGTGATGGCACGTCCACGGTGGCGCGACTTCCTCATTTGGCAGGTCGGTGAAGCTGCGTACTTCGCCGCAGTGTGGTGGTTACTCGCTGGTTATGACGGAGGCAAGGGCCTGACGCAGCAGTGGTACGCCGTCTTTGTATTTGTTCACGTGCTCGCCACAGCGTGGTTCGCAGCGATGGTGATCCGCGACATGTTCAATCCGCGTTTCGATCCGGTACGCACTGATGGTCGCGTGGAAGATCGTGACGATCCAGGCGGTGGATGTTTTGATAACGCACCTGATCGCGTGGCGATGCCGAGTGCAAAGCCTGCGGCCGGTCGCCATGCAGCGCCGGTCTAACCGCAACTAGCTATTGATCTCCATGATCACCGGGGCGTGATCGGACGAGCCCTTGCCCTTACGTGCTTCACGGTCTACGTAGGCGCCCGTCACGCAGTCAGTCAGTCGGGCATTGCCGTAGATCAGGTCGATACGCATTCCCTTGCCCTTCTGGAACGCGAGGTTGCGGTAGTCCCAGAAGGTGTACGGCTCGCCCTTGAGTGCGCGCGGGATGACTTCGATCAAGCCGATTGCCTCAAGGTCGCGCAGTTTTGCTCGCTCAGGCTCGGTGACGTGTGTGGAGTTATCGAAAGCACTGATGTCCCATACGTCTGCATCCGTTGGCGCGATGTTGTAATCACCGATGATGGTGAATGCCTGATCGGGGTTAGCTGCCATTTCGGCGACGGCCATGTCGCGTAGTGCGTCGTACCACTGCAATTTGTATGCGTAGTGCGCATGGTCAACTTCGCGGCCGTTGGGCACATAGATACTCCAGACACGGATGCCGCCGCAAGTGGCTCCAATCGCGCGCGGCTCGATGGAATCCTCGAACTCAGGCTGCCCGGGCAGGTTGCGAGTCACATCTTCAAGGCCGACGCGAGAGAGCAACGCGACACCGTTCCAGCGTCCGTCGCCCAGCGCTGCGATCTCGTAGCCGAGAGCTGCGAACTCATCGACTGGCACAGCAGCCTCAGCGCACTTCAACTCCTGAACCGCGAGAACATCAGGTTGAGCAACCTCGAGCCATTCCAACACACGCGGCAGCCGCGCTCCGATTGAATTGACGTTCCACGTAGCAATGCGCACCTATGCAGGGTATCGGGTCAGATTCCCATGTCGTCAGGGATTGCCGACGGCGGCTCGAGACCATTCGTCGGCGGCTCGAATGCCGTCGGCAATCATGGTCGTCGTCACCTCAAATGGTTCGTGGTGGGCGGTTTCACCCGGTTGCACAGTGCGTTCTGCAATCGCCGTGATGGATGCCTTATCGAGATCAGCGAGTCCAAGATCAGATAGACGCGTAGGAAGTCCGACTGATCGGCAGAAGTTGATCACCTCAGTAATCTCCGATGCCTCACGACCCTCGACAACGAGTTGTACGAGGAGCCCGAAGGCGACCTTCTCTCCATGGAGACAGGCATGTGTCGGCGGTAGCACGGTCAAACCGTTATGCACTGAATGCGCAATGGCCAGTCCGCCAGATTCAAAGCCGAGGCCGGACAGCAACGTATTCGCCTCGACGACTCTCTCTAAAGCGGGTGTGACGGAGCGGGCGTCAACAGATCGTGCCGCATCGAGTCCGTCTGCGAAGAGCGTGTCTCGACACAACCCTGCAAGCGCACCGGCAGTCAATGTGGGTGCACCGCCTACCTGATTGACGCTATGCGCCTCAATGACTGTGCGTGCTTCGTACCACGTCGCGAGGGCGTCGCCCATGCCGGAAACTAGGTAGCGCCGAGGTGCCTGAGCTACGAGTGTCGTATCGACAAGTACGAGCACAGGATTTGTCGGGTAGAACTGATAGCGGTCTACCGACCCGTCTTCGTTGTAGACAACAGATAGTGCGCTGCACGGAGCATCACTTGACGCGAGCGTGGGGCAGTTGATTGCCGGGACCTGAAGTTGCGCAGCAACCGCGCGCGATGTGTCCAGAGCTTTACCTCCGCCAGCTCCGATGACCGCAGTCGCGCCTGCTGCCCGCCCGGCTTCGACGCCGGCATTGATTTCCGCTTGTGTGCACTCGCCGCCGAAGATGTGCGTGACGTAGGTGAAGTCGCTTAGGGCTTGTTCCCACAGCTTGCTGAGTTGGTCGGCAGTGCGCTGGCTGGCGAGGAGTAGGACTGGTCCGGAGATTTGTAGATGGGCTAACTGTTCGCCGAGCGCAGTTGTCGCGTCGCGCCCCTGCACATAGCGAGAGGGCGCACAAAAGATTCCTAGCATCTTGGGTTACCCCCCTTCTCGTTCAAGCGTTATGTGACTCTAACAAGTACAACGGATGGGGACTGTGGGCGAACTGCTAAGAATCGTTCCGGTGTCATCTAAGACCAGTAGGGAATCCTTTTCGAGAATCACGGCATATGGGATCTCTCCCAACATCGCCTGCACAACGAATGCGGCCGTCAGTCCATTCACGTCCACGACCGCTCCGATGTGGAAGAGCGATCGCGTTTCGTCAATGGCGTCATCGGCGCCAGCGCGAAGAACCACCGGCACATCGGGGGCCTCCGCGATTGCGGAGATTGCGACCGCGATGTTGTCGCGTTCCTCGCTACCAGCAGCGACAATGGCGATGGCACGGCTCAGACCTGCGCGGCGCAGCATGCGACGCGAAGCCGCATCGCCAATGAGCACGGGGATGGATAAGTCACGCGCGATAGCGAGGGAAGGTGTGTGATGTTCGCGCTCAATCCCGACTACGGCGATACCGAGGGCTCTGAACTCTTGCGCCAGCCGCAGGCCAACCTGGCCCATGCCGACAACGACCACGTGTCCGGCTCGTGGCACTACTCGCCGACCGATGAGTGAGATGCGTCGTCCGGAGAGCAGGTGCTGAACTATCCCTGCAGCAAATGCAGCGGTGAAGCCCATCACCAACAGCGCGGCGACAAAGCCCCAGATGAGGTACGCCGGTTCGTTGGGTAGTTCGGGTGAGCTGATCG
Organism: Candidatus Nanopelagicales bacterium; assembly: GCA_044240285.1. Classification (GTDB taxonomy): domain Bacteria; phylum Actinomycetota; class Actinomycetes; order S36-B12; family S36-B12; genus CAINMH01. The sequence continues at coordinate 40,393 of JBIHZU010000001.1, forward strand.
TGGCTGTCGTTCGCGCCGCGTCGTACAAAGCCCGCAGCAGCGACTCGTGTCGCAATCCCACAAGAGTGTCGATGATGATCACGAGTACTAGTCCGAGCGCGCCGCCGAGTAGAACCGCCGACCCAGCGTCGTAGGGACGTAGTTGACCGCGCAGGCGACCGAACCATCCCCGTGCGCGGAGCCGGCCGGGTGTTTCGAATGCGGCGATTCGTGCTCGCCCATCAACGGGCTCGTCGATGGACACCCATTCCTCAATCGAGGACGAGGCACTCCGGCGTACAGATGCGTGTTCTGGTGCAATCGCCTCGGCCACGATCGTGGGGACTGCGATTGCCGAGGGTGAGAGCACCACACAGTTCGGGATGACCGACTCGATTTGTGCGCGAGCAGTCCGGTCAAAGATCGCGACGAAGATCCGAATGCCTCGCTGGGCGTGCGCCACGACCAGGCAGTAGCGCAGCGCCCTGATGTCGTCATGAAGCAGAACCACGACACCGTCGACTCCAGTGGCCAGTGCTGCTGTGATCTCAGCGTCTGTCGGGTCGTCGAGGTGCGTGGTTCGGACATCTCGAGACCGCAGCACGGCGCAGGCCCTCCGGCCGACGTCCGTGTGTCCGATCACCACAATGTGTTGCATCGGAGCCCCTTCCTTACTTCGTCGGCTAAGGCTAGGGGGTCGGTGGATCCCCGATTGGGAGATTTGAGCCCCAGCCCGTACGATCGGGCAGTCCCTTGGGGACACGCTGGTCCGGGCCTAGCCCGTGCCATCACCTCCTGCCCCGGATCGTCCGGGGCCGATGAGTCCGAAGGAGGTCGGTGCTCGCATGCGCCGATACGAAGTTCTGGTCATTCTTGACCCCGATCTCGAAGAGCGCACTGTCGCTCCGAGTCTTGAGACCTTTCTCAACGTGATCCGCCAGGCTGGCGGCAGCGTTGCCAAGGTCGATGTGTGGGGCCGTCGCCGTATGGCGTACGAAATCAACCACAAGGGCGATGGCATCTACGCCGTCCTCGACATCACGGCCACGCCCGCAGCAGTTGCGGAGCTCGACCGTCAGCTCGGCCTTAACGAAGCGGTGATGCGTACCAAGGTCACCCGTCCGGCCGGATCCTGACATGGCGCAGGGCGACATCACCGTCACGGTCGTTGGCAACCTGACCAACGATCCTGAGCTCCGGTTTACGCCGAGTGGTGCAGCTGTCGCTTCCTTCACCGTTGCCTCGAGCCCTCGTGTGCTCGACAAGGCGACGAATGAATGGAAGGACGGCGATCCCGTCTTCATGCGTTGCAGCGTGTGGCGTCAGTACGCCGAGAACGTTGCCGAGTCACTGGCTAAAGGCACGCGCGTCATTGTGACGGGCCGTCTTCGTCAGCGCTCGTACGAAACCCGCGAGGGTGAGAAGCGCACGGTGGTGGAGATGGAGGTCGACGATGTCGGCCCCGCGCTCCGCTACGCGACAGCCAAGGTCAATCGCGTTGCCCGTGAGGGTGGCGGCGGTGCTGGTGTCGGTGGATTCTCTGGCGGCAACGCTGGCGGACCGACCGATGACCCATGGGCAAGTGGTGGCGCGTCCTTCGACGAGCCCCCCTTCTAACCGACTTCGTAAATTTCAAGACTTGGGAGAGATGTAAGTGAAGAAGAACACTCGCGCGGAGGCCATCAAGGCCGCACAGCGCAAGCCGATTAAGCAAAAGGCCTGCCCCTTCTGCCGTGAAGACGCAGCGCCTATCGACTACAAGGATCTGCCCATGCTCCGCAAGTACATCTCGGACCGCGGCAAGATCCGCGCCCGTCGTGTGACTGGCGCATGCACGCAGCATCAGCGTGAGATCGCCGTTGCGGTGAAGAACGCGCGCGAAGTTGCGCTGCTTCCCTACGTGTCGACGGCTCGCTAAGAAGGGGATGACGAGATGAAGCTGATTCTTACGGAAGAAGTTCCCAACCTGGGTGCGCCTGGTGACATCGTCGAGGTGAAGGACGGCTATGGCCGCAATTTCCTTCTCCCCCGCGGTTTCGCCATGTCATGGACCAAGGGTGGCGAGAAGCAGGTTGTGCAGATCAAGCGTGCACGCAAGTCACGCGAGGTCCGCGACCTCGGTCACGCGCAGGAAATCAAGGCGGCCCTCGAAGCCACCACGATCACT
>JBIHZU010000159.1:0-4490 GCA_044240285.1 Candidatus Nanopelagicales bacterium
TCCCAGACCTGACCTGACTCCGCGAGATCCAACGGCCCGTCGAAGATCGCCTGCTCGCGAGTACGCGAACGGTCATTCCATGGCACGAGATGTGTCAAGACCACTTGTCCCACGCCCGCGCGATGTGCGTGATCGGCAGCTTCACGCGCACTGAGGTGTAGCTCCGGCGGATTATCGCCGTCGAGGAACGATGCCTCAAAGAGCGCAAGGTCTGCACCTCGAGAAAGATCTACTAGCGATTGAGTGGGTCCGGTGTCTCCTGAATACACCAAGGACTTCCCCGCAACGGAAATGCGCATCGCAAAACACGGCACCGGATGCGCCATCGGCGCTGTCTCGACCCGGAACGGGCCAATCTCAAAAACGCCGCTCGACCAGTCTGTGAAGTCAAACTCACGAGTCATTCCGGGCGTCGTGGGCAGGTCGTAGGCACGAGCGAGTCGATCGGCGGTTCCGCTCGGCCCGTACACCGGGATCTGTGGCAGATGACCGCGTGGATTGTGCTTGCGCACTACGTACATTGAGGTCATATCAGTGCAGTGATCAGGATGTAGGTGACTGAGCAGCACAGCGTCGATCGATTCGACGGAGGCATACTTCTGTAAAGCACCCAGCGCTCCATTACCGAGATCGAGAAGCACCCGATATCCGTCGTGCTCGACGAGATAACACGACGCTGGAGAATCTGGCCCAGGAAAGGACCCTGAGCACCCGATGATGGTTAATCGCACGTGTTCAGGCTAGGGCATCGGCCGCGAACTTACGCTCCGCCAGGACTACGCGGACGAGTTCAGGCACCAAGTCGACACTTCGCTTGGCGAACCAGGGCGCACCATTGCGGATCAACCAGCGCGCTTGCGCGATTCGACTAATCCGATCTGCGGGTACGTCGGGGATACTTCCCACCCGCGCGTATCCATGTGACTCCACGAGTTCAAGAGCGCTCTGCGCGAGACGTCGGTGTCCAGCCGCTGAGGGGTGCATATAGTCGAAGTGCCACGTGCTTCGTTCATAAGTCCATTCCTCCAAAGACGGGTCGAGCACTAGTACGCCAGGGATCCCGGCAACCGCGGATCGAATTGAGATATTGACACAGCGCGCACGTGCCGCGATGACACGGCCAAATACGCCGCCACCTTTAGGTAGGACGCGACTCGGGTCATGCAACAACACGACAACCACTGCGGTGCCCCGTGCCCCTAAATCAGCGCACACTTCGGCCACATCGTCACCAATGCGCGTTGGCCGAAAATCCTTCCGCAGTGCGTCATTGCCGCCGACAAGGATTGTGGCAATGTTCGGACTCATTTCTCCGAGTTGTGGAAGTTGCTGATACCGCACATCACGTGCACGTGCCCCAATGCGCGCGAGATTGGAATACGTCTGTGCGCCGAGCGCAGCAGCGAGATACGACGTCCAGCCGAGTGAGTCTGAGCCGCGATCCCCCACGCCAGCCGACACGCTGTCGCCGAGGCTGACAACCGACCCGATCATCATTCACCCAACACGACGCAAATCATCAGCGGCGGATAAACCCGAGGCGCCATGCAAACTCAAGAGTGCATCGACAGTCCTAGACCACGGGAACTCCTCAGCGCGCCTTCTCGCCGCCGCGCGACGCTCAGATTCACTTTCGGCGAGCACTTCGAGCACTGCGTTCGCATACTGCTCGGAACTGGGCGGGGAGACTAGGCCTCCTCCACCTGCGATCACCTCTCCTACGGCGCTGGATTGGCATGCGACAACCGGGGTTCCCGACGCCAGAGCCTCTAAAGCGGCGAGCCCGAAGGTCTCAATCGGACCTGGTGAGAGGACGAGATCCGCGGCCGCGAGAACTCGAGCAACCTGTGCACGCTCAGAGCAGTGACCCAACATCGTGACAGGCAATCGGCGCGCCAGCTTGCGCAACTTGGCATCGAGTGGTCCCGTCCCCATCACCACCAGTCGCGCCCGCACTCCTCGTCGACGAAGTTCGCTCAAGGTGTCAAAGGCGTCTATGGGACGCTTTTCTTTTGAGAGTCTGCTGCACAACACAATCAAGGTGTCGAGACCTGGACCTAGAAGTTCGGAGCGGAATTGCTCGTCACGCAATTGTGGGCTGAACATGTCAAGGTCCACGCCGAGCGGGACATGGGTGACACCTCGCCACCCGATGCGATCGAATTCGGCAGCAGCAAACTCAGTCGTGCACACCACGCGCTCAAACCTGCGGACCGTCGAACGATTCCAGACATCTGCCATGAGCCGGGAAGGCCACGGCCCTGGGAGGAAAGCGCTCAAGACTCCGTCCACTCGCTCGTGGGCCCACATGAATGCCGGGACGCCCGAAGCGGCGGCCCACCAACCGAGGCAGCGAAGTGTGGTGCGATCAGAAACCTCAAGTCGATCCGGCTTGATTTCATCCAGAATTGCGACTAGTTGATCAAGGTCAGAGATGATGCGATAGCCGCCCGCGCCCGGTATCCGAGATGCCGCAATGGTGATGCGACGCCCCCATGGGGTCTGCTCATCATCGTGATACTCACCCGGGACGATAAGAGTCGCCTGATGCCCGCGCGCCTGATAGCCGCGCCCGAGCTCTTGCATAGTTGTCCGCAAGCCGCCACTGCGTGGGCCGTAAAAGTTTGCTACCTGAACTATGTGCATCGCTACGCCACCTCTCTCGAGACCCGACGGCCTATTGCATCGCGGTAGTGCTCCATGAGTCGGTCGCATACTCCGGCCCATGTGCGCGTGGCCACAGATTCGCGTGCACTGACCCCCATAGCTTTACGCTTTGCCTTATCCCCAACGAGATCACGAACCTTGTCGCGTAAGTCCGTAGCGTTGCCTGGTTCGTACAACCAGCCCGTGTGGCTCGGGGCTATCAAGTCGATCGGTCCACCAGAACGCGGAGCGACCACGGGAATTCCACTTGCGAGCCCCTCCTGAACACTCTGGCAGAACGTCTCATGTTCACCGGTGTGTACGAGTAGGTCAAAACTCGCCAATGCCTCGGAGAGATCGGTGCCACCGAGGAATCCGAGGAAATGAGCCTGCGGAAGGAGTCGTTCAAGGTCCGCTCGCGCAGGACCATCCCCGACGATCACGATGGACACGCCGGGTATGTCAGCAAGCACGGCGAGATTGTGCACCTGCTTCTCATGGGCCAGGCGCCCGAGGAAACCCACAATCACTTCTCCTTGGGGAGCTACTCGCTTGCGCCATGCCGAGCTGCGATGGCGTGGGTGGAATCTTTCGCCATCAACGCCGCGCGGCCAATAGTGCAGGCGGGGGATTCCTTGCTGCTCAAGCTGCGCGATGGTCGGATGAGAAGGCACGAGTGTGCGATCGCACGCGCTGTGAATATTGCGGATCCGACGCCATGCGATGCGTTCGGCCACCCCAAACCCGTAATGCCGCGCAAAGCTAGCGACGTCTGTTTGAAACACTGAAACCACGGGAACTCCGAGCGCATTCGCTGCCCGAATCACCGGCGGCCCGAGCACAAAAGGGCTCGCCAGATGCACTACATCGGGCTCAAATTCGGCGAGCACTTCGCTGAATCCACGCGTACCGCGCAAGGACACCTGCACGTCGGGGTACCCAGGCATCGGGAGGGCAGCCATCCGGCGCACCTCGGCCCCCGCATAAAAACTAGGACCCTGCCGGCCCGGCGCCATCACTAGCGCGGTGTCGCCGTTGCGTTCCAAGTGTTCCAGCACCCGGAGTACCGAGTTCGTCACACCATTGATCTGCGGAAGAAACGATTCAGTCGCTATGGCAACTCGCACACCTCAATTGGACCGAGCCCGAGATCAGCTACGGCGAATCTGGGATGACGTGTCGCCATCGCGTAGGTGAAGTCTTAGTGCGCATTCATAGGTCAAATTGCGCCTGTGTCACCGCGGTGACTTCAGGCCCAAGGAAGCGCTGTGCCAACGCGGCAAAGGGTCCCGGGTCGCCCGTCGCAAGGAAGCGATGAACGGGTGGAGCTAGCGCAGGGTCGCGTACGAGTTCATTGGCAACGAGTACGCGATAGACGTCCTTGGCCGTCTCCTCCGCGCTCGAGACCAGCGTCACTCCATCCCCCATCACATAGGAGATCGCACCCGTGAGCAGCGGATAGTGGGTGCAGCCAAGAACCAAGGTGTCGATATCGGCTTCCTGTAACGGGGCCAAGTAATCGCGAGCACTCGACAACAACTCAGGTCCCGAAGTGACACCCGCTTCAACGAACTCGACGAAACGTGGGCAGGCCTGCGAGAACACTTTCAAGTCTGGCGCGGCAGCGAACGCGTCGTCGTAGGCCCCCGTGTCGATAGTCGCTCGAGTGCCGATCACGCCTACGCGCCCATTGCGCGTTGCCCGCACCGCTCGTCGCGCCGCCGGTTGAATCACCTCGATAACAGGTATCGCATAACGTTCGCGTGCATCACGGAGGACCGCCGCGCTCGCGGAGTTGCAGGCAATCACAAGCGCCTTGACGCCGGAGTCGACGAGGTGATCCA
>JBIHZU010000014.1:0-14900 GCA_044240285.1 Candidatus Nanopelagicales bacterium
CCGGCGATCCCCAACGGCGCGGGGAGCACCACGGATGCGGTTGCAGGCGCGAATGTACGTCTCACTATCGATGGCGACATTCAGTACGTCGCGCAGCGTGTCATCGCTGATGCGGTTGCCGCGTCTGGCGCGGAGAGTGGCACCGTCGTGGTCTTGAATCCGCGCACCGGACAGATTCTCGCGCTGGCGACGGTGCCGACGGTTGACTCTAATGAGCCAGGGGATTCACTGGCCGAGGACCGCGGTAACCGGGCAATTTCTTCTGCCTACGAGCCTGGATCCACCGCCAAGATCATGACCATGGCGGCCTTGCTCAACGAGGGGGTGGTGACTCCGACTGACAGGTTCGAGATCCCGCCAACGTTGACCATCCAAGGAAAAGAGTTCCACGACAACGAGGAGCACGGGACACTGAACCTGAGCCTCACCGAAATTCTCGCCCAGTCCAGCAACATCGGAACGATCCTTGCTGCCCAGAAACTTCCGAGCCAAGAGACTCTCTACAACTACCAACGCAAGTTCGGGATCGGCGAGTCGACAAACTCGGGTCTTCCGGGCGAGAGTGCTGGTCTCCTTCCTGCTCCCAAAGACTGGTCAGGCACCACGTTCCCCACTCTCGCGTTCGGGCAAGGTCTGGCGTTGACGCCGCTTCAGAGTGCCGTGACGTTTGCAACTATCGCTAATGGTGGGGTGCGTGTCCAACCCTCGATCGTGGCGGACTACACCCAGGCTGACGGCACTGTCGAGCTACCCACCGCCCCTCAGCGCACAGAGGTGGTGAGTTCGCAGACCGCGGCGACGCTGACCCAAATGCTGAAGGAAGTTGTGTCAGAGCGCGGCACAGCACCTCTCGCCGCGATCCCCGGTTATCAGGTAGCAGGCAAGACGGGCACTGCACAGTTCGTCGATCCGACGTGTGGTTGTTACAACGGCGTCATGTCTGCCTTTGACGGTTTCGCACCTGCGGACAACCCGGCTTTGGTCATTGGTGTTTCCATAGTGCGCCCAAAATACTCGATCTACGGAATCGCGCCTTCGGTGTTTCGGCAAGTGATGGCCTACGCACTTCAGGTGCTGCAGATTCCACCCACATCGACCCCCTCCACCTCCACCACTGCCGGGAGGTAGTTGTGGTTGCACCCCGTCCCTCGGTGTCGCGCCCCCTCGCGGGCGCGATTGCGGCATTGGCGGCTGATGGTGCAACTGCGCTCGCTTACGCGGATCTCACGGGCAACGTCACCGGCATAACTCTGGATTCGCGGGCTGTGCAGCCGGGTGACATCTTCGCGGCACTTCCGGGTGCGTTCACGCATGGCGCTTTGTACTCTGCACAAGCCGCATCGCGGGGTGCAGTGGCCGTGTTCACTGATCCGGCAGGACGCTCGGATGCAGAGGCGACAGGCCTCGCGGTCATCGTGGTCGATAACCCGAGGCAGCACCTCGGGGCGCTATCCGCGTGGACGTACGGAAACCCTGCAGCCAAGTTAAAGATTGTCGGAATCACCGGAACAAATGGCAAGACGACGATTACGTATTTGTTGGAGGCAGCATTCCGTCGACTTGGCGTCCTGACTGGTGTCATCGGCACGACGGGCATTCATATCGGCGATGAGCGCATTGACTCGGTGCGGACCACTCCAGAATCACCAGACTTACACGCGATCCTGGCGTTGATGGTCGAACGCGGTGTACAGGTAGTCGCCATGGAAGTGTCAAGTCATTCGCTGGTACTTGGCCGAGTAGACGGACTTCGAGTCGATGTTGCGTGCTTCACGCATCTGAGCTGGGACCACATCGATTTTCACCATGACATGGAGTCGTATTACCGTGCGAAGGCGTCGTTGTTCGCACCGCATCGCGCCATAAGTGCTGTAATCGGAACTTACGACTCATGGGGCACACGGTTGGCGCATGAGTGTGCCGTCGCCTTAGTGACAGTCGCACACCAACATGCGGATTGGACCGTCACGTCGGTTGACTCTGGATCCGATGGGTTGCAACTCGTAACCGTGGATGGCCCGAACGGCGCTCTCGTATTTGACCTTGGCCTGCCCGGAGATTTCAATGTGATGAATGCATTGGAGGCTGCTGCATGCGTCGAGACTTTGGGTTTTGACACAGCCACCGCAGTACAAGCATTTGGCGACGTACATGTCCCAGGACGCATGGAACGCATCGACCGTGGACAGCCTTTCCTCGCTCTGGTCGACTATGCGCATAGCCCCGATGCGATTCGTCGAGTTCTGGAGTCCCTTCAATCGACAGTGTCGGGTCGCATCATCGTGGTCCTCGGCTGCGGAGGAGATCGCGATCGAGAGAAGCGGCCGGGCATGGGTGAAGCTGCCGTAAAGGGCGCCGACATCGTCATCGTGACGGATGACAATCCGCGAAGTGAGGATCCAGACGCCATTAGAGCAGCACTCCTTGCCGGCATCACTTCGGCTGGTCTCGTGCGCGCAGGTGACGTACGAGAAATCGCTGATCGCGCCCAAGCCATCACAACAGCCGTCGAACTTGCCAAACCAAGCGATGTGGTTCTGGTTCTTGGAAAGGGCCACGAGCAAGGCCAAGAGATCTCTGGAGTGATCCACGACTTCGATGATCGAGTAGTCCTGGCTGCTGCTCTGGCGGGTCGCGCATGATTCCCATGACCACACGGCAGGTCGCGCTGGCTATCGGCGGCACACTCATAGATGCAACAGGTGACGAAGTGGTGACCTCAGTCTGTTCGGATTCCCGAGACGTCATCGGCGGGTCGCTGTTTGTCGCGATCGCAGGAGAACGCGTCGATGGCCATGACTTTTCCCCGCAGGTCTTTGCCGCTGGAGCAAGCTCGATCCTTGCAACACGCCCCGTCGGAGGTCCGGCGATCATCGTGCCCGATCCGGTTGCTGCATTAGGGCACTTAGCCGCGTTTGCGCTCACACATCTCGACACCACGGTTGTCGCAGTCACAGGCTCTAGCGGCAAGACAAGCACAAAGGACCTCATCTCTCAGGTTGTCGACCCGCCCGTGGTGGCGCCCATCGGTTCGTTCAACACGGATGTGGGACTCCCCCTGACTGTTCTTCGTGCCGATGAACACACTCGCGTTCTGGTCGTGGAGATGGGTATGCGCGGTCTTGGTCATATTCGAACTCTGACGCAGATCGCGCCTCCAGATATCGCTGTAGTGACCAACGTGGGCACGGCTCACCTCGAACTTCTCGGATCTCAGGCAGGCATTGCACAAGCCAAGGGCGAGATAGTTGAGTCGCTCACCACAGATGGCATTGCAGTCCTCAACGCAGACGACCCGTTCGTCATGGGAATGAGCGCGCGCACAAGTGGACGCATAGTGACGTACGGGCTCTCGGATGACTCTGACGTGCAGGCGCAGAGCATCGTCCTCGATGACTTGGCGCGCCCGAGTTTTGTCTTGCGTCATGGCACGGACTATGGCTGGGTCACGATGTCTATGCACGGTGCTCACCAGGTGCCTAATGCCTTGGCTGCAGCGGCCGTGGGATTCAGCCTGGGGCTCGATACGGAGACAGTGACGCGAAGATTGGCGGCGGCCGAACCCCGTAGCAAATGGCGCATGGAAGTGTCGGAGTGCTCGGACGGGCTAGTGGTCATCAATGACGCCTACAACGCCAATCCTGAGTCGATGCGAGCAGGTCTCGAGGCGCTTGCTGCGATGGGTGACGGTCGTGGCACGTGGGCCGTCCTTGGCGAAATGCGCGAGATTGGGCCCACAAGCGCAGCCGAACACGTGGCCATGGGCGTTTTTTGCCAGCAACTGGGAATCACTCACATCGTGGCTGTGGGGGAGGGGGCTCGTCCGATTGCTGAGGCCGCAGCGGGGGGCTCCAGTGAGGTCCTGTGGGTGCCTGATCCCGCTTCTGCTCTTGAGCATGTCGGAAGACACGTACACCCCGGAGATGCTGTCTTGATCAAAGCTTCGCGTTCCATCGGCTTGGATGTCATTGCAGCCGGACTACTCGAAGGGAGAAGCGCGTGAAACTGGTCGTCCTCGCTGGCGGCCTCGCCATCCTCGTAGCCCTGCTGGGAACGCCCCTGCTCATTAAGTTCCTTCGTCGCCACGGATATTCGCAGGCAATCAGGGTCTCGACTGACGGCGAGCCCTATCCGGCGCACGAGGGCAAGAAGGGCACCCCATCGATGGGTGGGCTCGCGATCATTGCCGGCGTACTCATTGCCTACGCCGGCACTCACCTCGTCTTTTGGACGCCGCCCACTGCATCGGGACTTTTGGTGTTGTGGCTGCTCGTCGGGCTCGGCGGTGTGGGCATGGCTGATGACTACTTGAAGATCTTCAAGCAACGTAGTACCGGATTGCGGGCACGTACCAAGCTCATTGGTCAGGCTGTCGTCGCGATCTCTTTTGCTTTTCTTTCTGTGCAGTTCGCTGACTCGAGCGGATTAACGCCCGCTTCGCAGGCAGTGTCATTTGTACGTGACACGTCGCTTGTGTTGCCACTCGCAGTGTTCGTGCTGTGGGTGTGGTTCCTCATTACGGCAACCACTAACGGAGTCAATCTGACTGACGGGCTTGACGGTCTCGCGACTGGCGCCGCAACAATGACTTTTGCGGCGTACATCCTCATCTCGATCTGGCAGTTCGGACAGAACTGTTCTTATGCCGTCACTGCATCGTGTTATCCGACGCCAAATCCTCTGGACCTCGCGATCATTGCGGCGGCATTAGCGGGAGCTTGCTTTGGATTCCTGTGGTGGAACGCCGCCCCAGCGCGCATTTTCATGGGTGATACCGGTTCGTTGGGCATCGGTGGCGCAATCGCTGGCCTCGCGATTCTGAGTCGGACCGAACTTCTGCTCGCTCTTCTCGGTGGACTCTTCTTGATCGTCGTGCTGTCGGTGATCGGTCAGGTCGGGTCCTACAAGATCCTGCACCGTCGCATGTTCCGCATGGCTCCGCTACACCATCACTTCGAAATGAAGGGATGGCCGGAGGTTCAAGTCACCGTACGATTCTGGATTCTGCAGGGGCTGTGTATCGGAGCGGGTCTAGTGCTGTTTTATGGCGAATGGGTTCGCTCGTGATCGAACGGCTCAGGCGTGATTCTGACTGGTCGTCGTGTCACGTAACCGTTGTGGGCGTGGGTGTGGCGGGTTCTGCTGCCACTCGCGCTCTGTGCGCTGTTGGAGCCAATGTCACTGCTATCGATTCGGGAACTGGACCTGAGCAAGAGGAACGCGCTTCGGCATTGACCGCTCTCGGTGCGAAAGTGCGCTTAGGTGCGCCACCGGAGATTCCGGCGGGAACCGATGTCGTGCTCGCGTCTCCGGGCCTACGCCCCAGTGCCCCCGTGCTCATGGCCGCCGCAGCGTCGGGAATGCCCATCTGGGGTGAACTCGAACTCGCATGGCGTCTGCGCAGTGCAACGAGGCCTGCGCCGTGGCTGTGCGTGACCGGCACCAATGGGAAAACGACTACGACATTGATGCTCGACTCGATATTGCGTGCCGCTGGGATGCGTTCTGTGGCAGCGGGCAATATCGGCACGTCCCTGGTGGACATCGTGATGGCTGATGATGCGGAAGTTATTGCCGTCGAGGTCAGCGCCACTCAGATGCCATTTGTTGCGCATTGGAGCCCATATGCGGCGGCATGTTTGAATCTCGCTCCCGATCACGTCGATTTCTTTGGCGGTGGAGAGCAGGGGATGCGTGACTACGCATTCAATAAGGCGCGCGTGTACGAAGGCACGGAAGTTGCTGCCATCTATAACGGTGATGAAGAGACAACCCGACGGATGGTGGAAAACGCTGAGGTCGCCGAAGGCTGCCGTGCGATTGGATTCACGCTCGCAGTCCCAGGTCCGGCCATGTTGGGCATCGTGGAAGACATGCTCGTCGACCGCGCTTTCGGTCCGGAACGCAGTGATGAGGCGGTCGAGCTCGCCAATGTTTCGGACGTGCGCTCGGCGGCCCCGCCGTATATCTCGAATGCGCTCGCGGCGGCAGCACTGGCTCGGTCCTATGGAGTGCCAGCAGATGCTGTCGCTCGCGGGCTTCAGGCATTTACGCCTGCGCCGCATCGCATTGCCACTGTCGGAATCCATGCTGGAGTCACGTATGTCGATGACTCCAAGGCCACCAATACCCACGCAGCGGAGACCTCATTGCGAGCTTTCGGTTCGGTGGTGTGGATCGCAGGTGGCCAGGCGAAGGGCCAGTCATTCGACGAACTAGTGCAGGGTCAGGCCCATCGCATGCGGGGAGTGGTCCTCCTAGGTGTAGATCGAGGTGTCATTCGTGCGTCACTTGCGCGACACGCGCCGGATGTCCCCGTGATCGATATCGACCGGACCGACACTGATGTGATGGGCGCTGTGGTGGCTGCGGCTTCGCGTCTGGCGAAGCCGGGCGATGTAGTGCTGCTCGCGCCAGGGTGCGCCTCGTGGGACATCTTCCGTGACTATGGACACCGAGGCGATGCTTTCGCGGCTGAGGTTGCTGCGATGGGAGGTGACCCGCAGTGAGTTCAGAGACCATACCTCGAGGAAATTCCGATCGTCCGCGAACTTCCCCGCGCAAGACTTCCTCCCGCGTAAGCCGTTCGCGTCGGTTCTTGGACAATCCGCATGGGCTCTATCACCTGCTCATGGGCGCCACCATTTTGCTGCTCATCCTCGGCGTAGTCATGGTCCTTTCCGCCTCGAGCATCTTGAGTTTTAGAGAGACAGGTTCTCCTTACACGATTGCGCAGCGGCAGGCCCTGTTCGCTGGAGTTGGACTCGTGCTCATGGCTGTGGCCATGCGTCTGCCGGTCGCGACGTGGCGCAAAGTTGCGTTACCGGTCTTGATCGTCGCAGTGGTGCTGCTCGTCCTAGTGCTCATTCCGGGCATCGGTGTAGTCGTCAATGGGCAACGCAACTGGATTGACATCGCCGGTCCGTTCCGATTGCAGCCCTCTGAGTTTGCGAAATACGCACTTGTCTTGTGGTCCGCCGATTTGTTAGCCCGCCGTGAAGGCCGACTCGATACGTGGAAGCGCTTGTTGATGCCGCTGCTCCCGGTGTCGTGCCTGCTCATCGGGCTTGTCCTGCTTGAGGGCGACTTCGGTAACGTGCTCATGTTGGTGGCAATCGTTGTCGGTGTCCTCTTTGCCGCAGGCGCGCCCATGCGTCTGTTCGCAGTGCTCGGGGGATTCTTCGCTGTGGCTGTGGTGGCGCTGACGTTCGCAGCTCCTCATCGCATGTCGAGGTTCACGATCTGGCTAGATCCGCATAGTGATCCCCTTGGCGATGGTTATCAGCTCATTCAGGGGCAATACGCGCTGGGCTCAGGTGGGCTGTGGGGCGTGGGACTTGGCGCGAGCCGCGAGAAGTGGGGATCGCTGCCCGAAGCGCACACCGACTTCATCTTCCCTGTAGTTGGTGAAGAACTCGGCCTCGTGGGCACTGTGGCGCTATTGGTGCTATTCGCGGCAATAGCTGTTGCCACCTTCCGACTAGCCACTATCTCGACGCGGTTCTACGTGCGGCTTGCGGCGGCGGGTGTGGGCTCGTGGCTCGTCGTGCAGGCAGTGGTCAATATTGGTGCAGTGCTTGGCCTCTTGCCTATCGCAGGCGTGCCATTGCCGCTTGTTTCGTACGGTGGTTCATCGCTGATACCCACGCTTGTGGCACTGGGCATGCTCATGTCCTTTGCGCGCACCGAGCAGCCGACTGAACGGCGCACACCTGTCCGGAGTCAATGACATGCGGGTACTTCTCGCAGGTGGTGGCACGGCAGGGCATATCGAACCTGCGATGAACTTGGCCGATGCATTGCGTCGCAGGGATCCGTCGATGGAGATAAGCGCGGTAGGCACCGAGCGTGGGCTTGAGTCGCGACTCGTTCCTGAGCGCGGCTATCCACTGCATCTGATTCCTGCGGTGCCACTCCCACGTAAACCATCAATAGATCTGATCTCCTTGCCCTTTCGCTTGCGGAACGCGATACGAGCCTGTTGCAAGATCATCGATGAGACTAAGCCGGACGTCATCGTGGGCTTCGGGGGATTCGTGGCCTTGCCTGCTTACTTAGCTGCGCGTAGAGCCAATATCCCGGTGGTCGTCCATGAGGCCAATGCCAAAGCAGGATTGGCCAACCGCATCGGAGCGCGATCAGCGAAGGCGCGTGCTGAGAATGTTGCGGGAAGCCTGTCGGATGCCACGCGTGTGGGAATCCCCTTGCGGCGATCCGTTTCAACTCTCGATCGTCGCGCGCTGCGTGACGAGGCACTTGCTCATTTTGGAATCAATGGTGATCGTCCCGTGCTGCTCGTTTTTGGCGGTTCCCAGGGTGCCCAGCGCATCAACTCTGCGGTGTGGGCGGCACTTCCCGCACTGTTAGCGGCTGAGGTCACCGTGATTCATGGCGTGGGACAACGTAATGCTGACGCTGCTCCAGCGGGCGTAGCCGAACGCTATGTGCCACTTGCCTATATCGACCGCATGGACCTCGCTTATGCGGTTGCCGATCTTGCACTATGCCGCTCGGGAGCAATGACGTGCGCTGAGCTTGCAGCAGTTGGCGTGCCTGCCATCTACGTGCCTCTCGCCATCGGCAACGGTGAACAGCGACTCAATGCCACGCCAGTCGTCGCAGCGGGCGGTGGACTGATTGTGGAAGACCCCTCTCTCAACGGAGAGATCGTAATCACGGAGATTTTGCCGTTGCTGGGCGATGGCGCTCGGCTGGCAACGATGGGGTCCGCTGCCGCAATATGGGGTGTGCGAGATGCAGACGAACTCCTCGCCGACATTGTGGTGCGAGTTGCTGCGGAGGGCCCATGACCGATCTGGCGTCCCTCGGGCGCGTGCACATCGTGGGTATTGGTGGCGCAGGGATGTCTGCCATCGCGCATGTGATGCTCGCCCGCGGGGTCATGGTGTCGGGCAGTGATGCTCGAGACTCGCGCCGGTTGACCGCATTGCGTGCCCTCGGCGCTCACGTACAAGTAGGGCACGATGTGCACTATCTCGCCTCCGGCACAGTCGACACTGTGGTGATTTCTACCGCAATTCCGGCTGCCAATCCTGAGCTTGTCGAGGCGCGGAAGCGTGGTTTAGTCGTACTCAGTCGTGCTGAGGCGTTGGCTGCGGTGATGTCGGGATTTCGTCCGATTGCAGTTTCGGGCACTCACGGCAAGACCACTACGACCTCGATGGTCACGGTCGCGCTGCAGAATTGCGGTGTAGATCCCTCTTTTGTCATCGGTAGTGAACTGAATGATTCGGGTGCAAATGCGCATCTCGGCACTGGTGACGCGTTCGTCGTCGAAGCCGATGAGTCTGATGGGTCTTTCCTCCAGCTTGCCCCCTACATCGGCATTGTCACCAACGTAGAAGCCGATCACTTAGACCACTACTCGACCATCGATGACATTGAGATCGCTTTCCTTGATTTTGTGCAAGGGCTCTCGGGATTTGCGGTGATCTGCATCGACGATGACGGCGGGCGACGCTTGGCGGACAAATCTCGCTCTGCAGGAGTCGACGTACGCACCTATGGAGAGGCGCCCGACGCGGACTATCGCACAGAGATCGTCGATCAAAGTCCGGCCGGCTGGACCTTTTCAGTAGTGCACGGTGGGGTGCGGCTTGGCAAGGTGACCCTGCAGGTCCCCGGACGACACAACGTCGCGAATGCAACTGCTGCAATGGCTGCCGGTCTCGGCATGGGCCTCCCGGCCGAGAAACTCGCACGGGGACTCGCCGGATTCAGTGGCACAAAACGCCGTTTCGAATATCGCGGTGCAGAAGGCAAAGTGCGGGTATTCGATGACTACGCGCATCACCCCACCGAGGTCGAGGCGACTTTGCGTGCGGCCCGCGATGTTGCAGCACCAGGTCGAGTGGTGGTGGCCTTTCAAGCACATCGCTACACCCGAACAGCAGCGTTTGCCGCAGAGTTTGGGGCTGCGCTTGGTCTAGCGGACGAGGTCGTGTTGCTGGAGGTATATGCGGCGGGTGAGGCAGCGATTCCGGGTGCTAGCGGCCAGAGCATCGCAGCGCATGTGCCTGGTTCCACCACTGTGTTCTTCGAACCGTCGTGGTCGGCAGTTCCCGAGCGGCTCGTGGAGCGCGCACGTCCAGGAGACATCATCATGACGATGGGCGCAGGTGATGTCAGCATGCTCGTGCCGCAGATTCTGCAAGCACTGCAGAATCGGGGGTTCTAATGCGCAAGTTGCTCACGACAGTTGCCGTGATTCTCGTCGCCGGGGTGCTCACTTGGCTGGTGGTGTTCTCGCAGGTATTCGTTGTTCGACACGTGGAGGTGAGCGGGACCTCTCTACTGACTTCTGACCAGGTGCTCACGGCGGCCGATATCCCAGGCACGACTCAGATGGTTCGGCTTGATTCGGCCGGAGTCATTGATCGCGTTGCGGCGCTCCCTCAGGTCGCCAGCGTCGAGGTTCGCCGAGTTCCGTTCGACCGGGTCCGCATAGTCGTCACCGAACGAGTAGCGGTCGCCGTAATCGCTGGCGGGGTGGGTTTTCAACTCATCGATGCCACCGGCACCGCCTTCGTCGAAGCGGCCCAGCGACCTACGGATCTGCCCCTGTTGCCCAGCCTCGGTGACTCGGTGGGAGATCGCACTGCCCTTGCGGTCGCGGCCGCGCTTTCACTGGAGGTCCGCACGAAGGTCGACTCGATAACTGCCACAACCCGAGATAACGCCGAGTTGTCCATGCGGTCAGGTGCAAAAGTGCGCTGGGGGAGCGCAGCAGATAGCGCACTGAAATCCACGGTATTGGTAGCCCTGCTGCAGACCAAGGCTCTGGTGTACGACGTGAGCGCACCCGACGTGCCGACGACCACGGGCAAATTGGCATGACGCCAACTCTCACACCGCCGGTGGTCGGAATGGCTGGGGCCATCGCGTGGGCAAGCGTGCATCATGGATTCACCCGGTCGCCGCGTCACCTAGCAGGGATTGCAGCACTGCTGAGCTCCGCGGGCATTGCGACTGTGCGACCCGCCACGTCAGGTCTCTTGCCGCGACGATCGATTCATGATCCGGGGCATCTGACTCGACGGGCAATCGAGCGCGCAGTGCACGCAGAGGTCCAGGGGCTGGGCGACTTGCCTTGGATTGGCATAGGTCACTCAGCTGGATCGGCAGTGGCCCTGCTAGAGGCCGCGGTCCGGTTGGAGAATGGGTTCTCTGTTGCGGGTGTCATCCTGCTCGACGGCACCGACACGATCAGGGGCGTCGCGAGACTCCCCAATGCGCCGATCCTGCTCATCTCCAATCCGCCTTCGAAATGCAATGCACAAGGTGCGTTGACGGCGCGCATCCGGGAGTCCAGAGAGGGCTTCGTTGGCCTGACCATTGTGGGTGGCGGACACGGCGACGCTGAGCGGATCGGCAGCGGGGGACCCGGTCATGTCCCTGCCGTCTACCGGTTTGCCTGCGGTGACCACAGTGCCGCCGAAGATGTAGCCATCGCGGAGTCACTCCTGCGGGGGTGGGTCGTCGACCTGGCTCTAGGGCGCGAGCTCACCCTGCGACCGGGCCACGCCATCGTCTCTGGCTGGGTCGTGGCAGGTCGCGTAGTAGAGATATAGGGACCTTTACCGGGTGGCGGCTTGCGCTCCCCATAGGTATCCCCCTACCCTCAAGTCGCACCATAAGTTTACTTCTGTCTCACCTTCAACTGAAGGTTGAGGCTTACTGCGCAGAGAGGGAAGCGCCGTGGCGGCTCCTCAGAACTACTTAGCGGTCATCAAGGTCGTCGGTGTCGGCGGCGGCGGTGTCAACGCAGTCAACCGGATGATCGACGCCGGACTCAAGGGCGTGGAGTTCATCGCCATCAACACTGACGCGCAGGCGCTGCTGCTGAGTGACGCCGATGTCAAGCTTGATGTTGGTCGTGAGCTCACGCGCGGACTTGGTGCGGGCGCTGACCCCGAGGTGGGTCGCGAGGCTGCCGAGTCGCACGCAGACGAGATCGAAGAGGTTCTGCGCGGAGCAGACATGGTGTTCGTCACTGCCGGTGAAGGTGGTGGCACAGGCACCGGGGGCGCACCGGTTGTTGCACGCATCGCTCGCTCGCTCGGCGCACTCACTGTTGGCGTAGTGACACGACCATTCGACTTCGAAGGTCGTCGACGTGCGGCGCAGGCCGAGATCGGTGTTGAAGCTCTTCGCGCCGAGGTCGACACACTCATCGTCATCCCCAACAACCGACTTCTGCAGTTGTCCGATCGCACGATCAGCGTGATCGACGCATTCCGTCAGGCTGACCTCGTCCTCCTTCAGGGTGTTTCGGGAATTACCGAGCTCATCACGACGCCTGGTCTGATCAATGTCGACTTCGCTGATGTCCAGAGCGTCATGAAGGGCGCTGGCTCAGCGCTTATGGGCATCGGGTCGGCGCGTGGTGATGACCGAGCCGTTGAGGCCGCAGAGCGAGCCATCTCCAGCCCTCTCCTTGAGGCCAGCATAGAGGGCGCCCATGGCGTTCTCATTTCTATTTCTGGTGGCAGCGACCTTGGCCTGTTCGAGGTTAATGAGGCCGCTCGGATGGTCTCCGACGCCGCGCACCCCGATGCCAACATCATCTTTGGCGCCGTCATCGACGACACTCTCGGCGACGAGGTCCGCGTCACCGTCATCGCCGCCGGATTCGATGGGGGAGCACCGACCCGTCGGACGACGCCCGTTGTCACCCGACGCGTTGCTGACGAGACGCCGATTGCCGCGGCTGCAGCGAATGCCTCCGCGAAGGCGGCGGAGGAGCAGGTCATCCCTGTTCAAGAGCCCATGCGTCCGATCCGCAAGGTGGTCTTCGATGACGCCGAGGGCGATGACCTCGACGTTCCCGACTTCCTGAAGTAGGCACGCTCAATGTCCGTCGGTTGGTTGTTTACCGACCGGTGTGGCGGAGTGAGTGCTGCTCCCTACGAAGGCGCCAACTTAGGTCTTCATGTCGGCGATGATCCACAGGCAGTCAGTGCCAATCGCGTGGAGTTGTCCTCGCGCATTGGTGGGCCGGGCCTAGTCACGATGTCGCAGGTCCACGGATCGACTGTGCTCACTGCAGTCACGGCGGGCGACATTGGTGAAGCTGATGCACTCGTGTCGGCGACTCCGGGCATCGCACTGGTTGTTCAGGTCGCGGACTGTGTGCCAGTACTTCTTGCTGACGAATCGGCGGGCGTAATCAGCGCAGTACATGCGGGCTGGCGAGGTGCCGCTGTCGATGTAGTTGCTTCGGCCGTCGACCGGATGCAGCAACTCGGTGCACATGTAGGCGCGATGCAGGCCTACGTCGGGCCGGCAATTTGTGGCAGTTGCTATGAAGTTGGGCCCGAAGTTGTGGAGCAGGTGGGCAAGGTCATGCCTTGCGCTCCGGGGCAAACGTCGTGGGGGACACCCGCAGTTGATCTTCGGGCCGGCATGCGAGAGCGGCTGGAACGTCTGGGAATTCGATCCGAACTCGTGGGCGGGTGCACCTACGAGCATCCCGAGACTTACTTTTCCTACCGGCGCGACGGGGTGACGGGCCGACAGGCCGGTGTCATATGGATGAGATGAACGACTCCCGCACCCAGGAGATCGCGATCTCGCTCGCCGAGGTACGCGAGCGCATTCGAGTAGCGAGCATCTCTGCACAACGAGCTGAACCTACGTTGATTGTGGTCACTAAGACGTGGCCTGCAGACGACGTACGTCGCCTTGCCAGCCTCGGAGTGACCGACGTTGGCGAGAACCGCGATCAGGAGGCAGCTCCAAAATTCGATGCCACGGCAGATCTGGCACTGCGATGGCACATGGTGGGACAGTTGCAACGCAATAAGGCCAACCATGTGGCGCGCTACGCAAACGTGGTCCATGCCCTCGATCGCGCGGAGATCGTCGCGGCGCTTGATCGAGGAGCCGGTCTTGCGCAACGCCGAATCGTGGGGCTGATTCAAGTCAGTCTTGACGGCGCGGAGGGCCGAGGCGGTACTGCTCCGGATTCAGTAGCGGCACTGGCCGAGCAGATCGCCAATTCAGAGCACCTCGATCTGGGGGGAGTGATGGCCGTTGCACCCCTCGGTGCTGATCCGGGCCGTGCGTTTGCGGAGCTTGTTCGCATCGCTGATCGCCTTCGCGGCGACTATCCGGGCGCAACGATGATCTCGGCAGGGATGAGCGAGGACCTTGAACAGGCAGTCGCTGCCGGTGCGACACACCTGCGTGTCGGTAGTGCGATCCTCGGAATGCGCTCACTCGCGAGGTAGCCTCGTATGGGGCAGACGTGCTCCGGTAGTCGGTTATCGACTGCATGTGTTCATTGGAGGGTCCGCCATGGCGGGTGGAATGCGCAAGATGGCCGCGTACCTCGGTCTCGTTGAGGACCAGGACTTCGTCGACGACTATGACGAGCCCGCCGAAGAGACCCGTAACCGTGAGCCCCGCAACCGTGAGCCTCGACCGGCACCCGAACGCAAGCCTCGCCCCCAAGAGCCGTCCTCCGTGCGCGTCACCGAGGCGCGCCAGTCAAGTGTGCGCACAATCCGCGACCCGCGCGCTGAGAGTTTCGAAACGTCCCAGTACGACCGTGGGGTGGATGTGAAGATTCCGGTCAATGCCGGCGACATGAAGATCAGCACGATCCATCCGCGGTCCTACAACGACGCGCGTCGCATTGGCGAAGAGTTTCGCAGTGGCACTCCGGTGATCATGAACCTCACCGAGATGGAAGACGGCGACGCCAAGCGCATTGTCGATTTTTCTGCTGGCCTCGTCTTTGGCCTGCATGGCACTATTGAGCGGATCACCAACAAGGTGTTCCTGCTGTCCCCGGCCAATGTTGATGTCGCCGCCGAGGCGCGTGCACAGCTGGCCCAGGACGGCTTCTTCAACCAGAGCTAGTGGTGTTCTTCCCT
>JBIHZU010000160.1:0-4440 GCA_044240285.1 Candidatus Nanopelagicales bacterium
AATCATTCGTGTGCGGTGATGGCAGATGGCACCGCCCAATGCTGGGGTCGGAACAGCTACGGCCAGTTGGGTAACAACTCGACCACCAACAGTCCCGTCCCGGTGACAGTGTCGGGTATCACCGGGTTGACCCCCGCCACGACCGCGGTCAGCGTGAGCACCGGTGGCGCTCATTCGTGTGCTCTGATGGCGGATGGCACCGCCCAATGCTGGGGCGACAACGGCAACGGCCAGTTGGGTGACAACTCGACCACCGACAGTCTCGTGCCGGTGACAGTGTCGGGTATTACCGGATTGACGGCCGCCACGACCGCGGTCAGCGTGAGCACCGGCGGCGAGCACTCGTGTGCTCTGATGGCGGATGGCACCGCACAATGCTGGGGCCATAACGGCTCCGGCCAGTTGGGTAACAACTCGACCACCCACAGTTCCGTGCCGGTGTCGGTGTCGGGTATTACCGGGTTGACGGCCGCTACGACCGCGATCAGCGTGAGCACCGGTGGGAGAACTTCGTGTGCTCTGATGGCAGATGGCACCGCCGCCTGCTGGGGCTACAACAGCTCCGGCCAGTTGGGTGACAACTCGACCACCAACAGTCCCGTGCCGGTGACAGTGTCGGGTATCACCGGAGTTAACGCAGCATCGACCGCAGTCAGCGTGAGCACCGATGCCAATCATTCGTGTTCTCTGATGGCGGATGGCACCGCACAATGCTGGGGCAGAAACGGCTTCGGCGAGTTAGGCAACAACTCGACCACCAACAGTTCCGTGCCAGTGTCGGTGTCGGGGATTACCGGGTTGACGGCCGCCACGACCGCGATCAGCGTGAGCACCGGTACCCATCATTCGTGTGCTCTGATGGCGGATAGCACCGCCGCCTGCTGGGGCTACAACGGCGACGGCCAGTTAGGTGACAACTCGACCACCTCCAGTCCCGTCCCGGTGTCGGTGTCGGACATCACCGGGTCCACGCCGTCAAACTCGCTTCGTCTCACCTCCGCCTTCGGCTCTACCCTGGCCGCACCGCGTCCACCCGATCGCACACATCCCAGCCGTCCAGCCCAACTCGTGGTGACGGGTCGTGATGCGGATTCGATTGCGCTTAGTTGGCGTGTGCCGGCGGACAACGGTGGGAAACATATTGATCTCTACCGGGTGAACTACCGCCCCAATGGTTCGTCGTCTTGGACCGCCTTCGCGATCGTTCCCTACTCGCAACTCCACCTTCGGGTGCGGGGCCTGCGTGCAGGCGTGACCTATGAATTCCAAGTGCGCGCACATAACGCTAATGGCCTTGGCGACGCTTCACGGGTCGTGTCTGAGACTGTTCCGATGCGAGCTGCGGCGCCGATCGTGGTGAGAAAGCTCTGGGTTCAGCGAACGATCACGTTAACGTGGCGGGCCGTAAAGGCTCCTGCGCACAGTCCCTTGACCGCGTACGTGATGTCCTGCCGCAACGGCAACGGCGAGACCTTCCGCACCAGCGTTGCTTCGAGTGTGCTGACAGCATCTATAAGGGTTCCCGCCGCTCAGTCGTATTCCTGTCGCGTAGCGGCCATAACCGACGCAGGTCGTGGTGAGGGCTCTGAGCGGGTGCAAATCTCTACCCGCATCCGAGATTGAGCTTCAGACTCCGTGGACCTGTTCGCGTAAATCTCGACGATAGGCCTCCACGGCCATGAGTTCGGCGAATATTGCCGCGTGAATCTCTGGGTCGGTTTCTGCGTCAGCTCGCTGCATACGGCCACGCAGATCGGTGATCATCCGCGTGGCCGACATCTCGAGCAGCCGCGCCACCATTGACGTGGCGTAACGCGCATCGGCCCCTGCGTTGGAGGGCAGTGGTTCCACGGCAAGTGCACGTACATGTGAGCGCACAGAATCATCCACGCACTCAGCCAACACTGCGTCAATCCACGCGAGATCAAGCAACTCCACGCGCGGTCCACCAGCAGCGGCAATCGCCACATGCACCAAGCGGTAGTCCGGGTCGAGATAGGACTGATCCTCGACTGAGGCGTACCACGCGGAGACTGCCTCGGGTTGCTGCAGCGCACACTTGAGCGCCTCGCGCTCGACTGTGGCCTCTGGGCCGCTTGGGCGTGGGCGTTCATTGCGCTCCGGCGGCGCCACTGGGGCTTGTGATCTGGCTGCAGTCGAGATCGCCTTGGTGACCGTCTCTACGTCCATGCCGAGCCATCCCGCGAGCCGACGGCCGTATTCGGGTCGCAGCGCTGGATCGCGGATCTTGCCGACTACGGGTGCCGCATCGCGCAGCGCGGCGACTCGGCCCTCTGCTGAATTGAGGTCGTACGTCGCCAGAGTCGAGCGAATAGCAAACTCAAATAGCGGAGTCCGAGCCTCGATCAATGCGACAACAGCCTGATCTCCATGTTGCTGGCGCAACTCGCACGGATCGAGACCATGGGGCTCAACAGCGACGAAGGTCCCCGCAACAAATCGCTGATCATCCTCGAATGCCTTCAATGCTGCACGCTGCCCGGCCGCATCGCCATCGAAGGTGAAAATGACTTCACCACGCATACGGTCGTCGTCCATCAACAGTCGTCGAAGCAATTTAATGTGATCGGTGCCAAACGCGGTGCCACAGGTGGCGACAGCGGTGGTCACTCCGGCCACGTGACAGGCCATAACGTCGGTGTAACCCTCAACCACCACAACACGTTGTTCCTTGGAGATCTCTCGGCGTGCGAGATTGATGCCGTAGAGCACGCTGCTCTTCTTGTAGAGCGGCGTCTCAGGGGTGTTGAGATATTTGGGCCCCTCGTCATCGTCATAGAGCTTGCGCGCGCCGAAACCAACGACGTCTCCCCCGAGATCGGCAATGGGCCACACCAGTCGACCTCGGAAGCGGTCGTAGACTCCACGGCTGCCTTGTGACACCAAACCGGCAGCCATGATCTCGGCATCGCTGAAGCCGGACTTGCGCAAGTGAGTGGTGAGCGCGTCCCACGACTTTGGCGCGTAGCCCACACCGAAGTGTGTGATCGTCTCCGCTCCGAAACCTCGCTCGGCTAGAAACGTACGGCCGGTCTGCGCCTCTGGCCCAGCTAACTGCCCCACGAAGTAGGCGGCCGCAATCTTGTTGGCTTCGACGAGGCGAGTGCGCTGCCCCTGCTGGCGATTGACTGCAGTGCCGCCCTCGACGTATCGAAGTTCGATGCCGGCACGAGCCGCGAGTTTTTCGACTGACTCCGCGAAGGTCAGATGGTCGAGCTTTTGCACGAAGGAGATAACGTCGCCACCCTCTTGGCAGCCAAAGCAGTAATACATGCCGCGGCTGGGAGTGACATGGAAGGACGGAGATCGCTCATCGTGGAAGGGGCACAGACCCTTGAGGCTGCCTCCCCCGGCGTTCTTCAGGGTGACGTATTCACGCACGACCTCATCGATGCGGGCCTGCTCGCGTACGAGGGTGACGTCCTCGTCTCGAATGCGTCCGGCCATGCCTGCATCGTAGGCGCTGGGCCAACCCTCAGGGGCAGAGCCGCTCGTGCCAGTGGACGGCGCTCACGTCGGTGAGGCTAGCCACCTGGTCGATGATGACCCGGAGACGTCCAGCCTCGTCAGAGGCGGCGGCAAAGTCCGGGGCCACCCACGGCTCGAGGTCTTTGCCCCCTCGGAGGACAAGCGCGGCCACGAGGTCCTTGAGCAGCTCCTGCTGGCGGGCATACATCTCATCGGCTCCCGGGCGTCGCATGACGTACTGCATCGCCACGGCCTTGAGGATCGCGACTTCCGCCTCGGCCTCGGAGGGAATCCGCAGATCGGCGGAGTAGCGCGTGAGATCACGATCGCCGAACTCCACCCGGGTTGCGACCTCGGCGGCCGAACAGAACCGCCCAATCAACTGCGAACTCAAATCCTTTAGCGCCGCGAGGTGCGGCAATGTCGCGTCATATGTGCGCAACCAGCACGGCAAATCGATCAGGCGACCCCATGCCGCCTCAAGATCACCAGCAGAGATGTGCGTCGCATAACTGCGGGAGGCGAGTTGGATCACGACATCGCGCTCATCTTGCGAATCAAACACGCGCAGGTCGAGCAGCCCTGCGTGAATCGAGTCTTCAAGATCGTGGACGGAGTAGGCCACGTCATCGGCCCAGTCCATGACCTGGGTCTCTAGGCACCGACGCTCCCCCGGTGCGCCTTCGCGAGCCCACTGAAATTTGTCCATGTCATCGGGATACACGTTGAACTTCCGGGTGCCTTCGCGACGCGGCCAGGGGTACTTGCACACGCTGTCGAGTGCCGCACGCGTGAGATTGAGTCCGGCGCTGCGGCCCTGATCATCGAAGATCTTCGCTTCGAGTCGGGTGAGTACTCGCAGCGACTGTGCGTTGCCCTCGAATCCACCGATGTCACTGGCTACGACATTAAGTGCGTCTTCACCATTGTGGCCAAACGGCGGATGCCCAA
>JBIHZU010000161.1:0-4421 GCA_044240285.1 Candidatus Nanopelagicales bacterium
TGCCGATATAGGTGACTCCTGCGAGCCCCGAGCGTCGAACGGATTCGGCCATGCCTCCGCCGTAGGTGAGGTATGCGACACGCTTGCCTTCCTTTGCCCATCGGTGCGCGAGTTCCATGGCGATCCAGGACTTGCCGGAGCCGGCAGGCCCCACAATCTCCAGGCTCTGGTTATCAGCGAACATGTCGCATACGCGAGCTTGATCGCGAGTGAGTCTGTCGACGGCGTCTTCGCGCATCGCACTGAACCGTGCAACGTCACCCTCGGGATCTGGCCGACCTTCGAGAAGGTCGATGACCCGATCGACCCACGCTGGATGCGCAGGCACAGGATTGGGATCTGGACAAGACTTGAGAACGTCGTAGACACGGCCGAGTGCGTCATCAAGTTCGCCTTCACCGATGAGCTGCTCCCGCCTGCCTTCAGGGCCAAGGTCGCCATCGAGTTTCGTGTAGGGGAATACGCACACCCACTCGGTGCGCAATAGCCCCATGGACCAAGTCGGTTGGCGGTTGAGGTAGGCCCGGAGTGCGTGCTTGCCGCCACGCGCCTGCCGGATTGGGTGAATGCGTCGTTCGTATCGCGCACCGCTGCGGGTGAAGTATTCACCGTTCTCGTACGAGACGACACCACCCTTCACCTCGATCACAGCTGCACCGACGTCGGGCATCAACACGAGCAAGTCGATTTCTACGTCACCGTTTTCGGAATCCGTGAATCGACGTGAGGTTAGGAGCACATCGCCGTCGCGCAGTTGTTCGCGCAACTTGCGCCATACGACTCTTTCGGATTCGTTGAGGTCAGGAGTGGGGTCTTCAGGGATAGCAAGACCGCGAAGTGGCGTGGCCGACATGCTGTTCCCCCTCCCCGAGACCGTGCAGGCTGAACTCTATCGATCCATTTGCGGTATTTGGGCAAGGAATTCCCTAGCGCCCGCGAGGCGCTCCGACTCGCTACCCGACGCGATGTGGATTGGAATGTCGATGCGCGGAAGGATTTTTGAGAGCACATCATGTGCTCGGTCGCGCCATTGCGCACCGTCGCGTTGGCCAGGGTCGGGCATCCATGGCAGATCGCGATCACACCAGACGATGGCATCGTAGGTAAGTTCGGCATGAACGATTGCTGCTGCCACGAGGGCGTCATCGCCGAAATAGATCTGGCTGTAGACGGCTGTCATGAGTGTGGCCGGGTCGCAGACAACCCAGTCGAGTGCAGTCTCGGCGGTGATTGTGGCTTCCGCTTCTTGCTGCGCCATCACAATTTCGACTTGCTCTTCTGGCTTGGGCGCGCGGCCATGAGCGTCGGTGAAAGCGCGTAGGGCCTCGGGGACGATTGCGGCGGGCAGGACATCGCCCAGCGCATGGCCGAGAGTGGACTTGCCGGTGCACTCCCCGCCCACCAGAGCTATGACGCGGGGCATGGCTAGACGTTAGTGCGAGACAGCCGTGAGGACCATAGTTGACTAGAGTCTGACTAGAATCTAGTCTACTTTCATGACTACTCTCAACGACCGCACCATCGGCGTCTACGAGCTCAAGGCAAAGCTCTCCTCGGTTCTTGAGGAGGTACTCGCGGGCCACATCATCACCGTGACCCGTCACGGACACCCAATCGCCTCGATCCAGCCCGTGGTCCAGACAACGCGCGAGCAGCGCCTCGCTGCAATCGAGCGCATGCGCGAAAACCGCAAGGGCGTGACTCTTGGTATGAGCGCCAAAGACGCGATCAATGAGGGCCGGCGCTTTGTCTGATGGGTTCGTCCTCGATGCGTCGGTTGCACTCAGCTGGGTCTTCGAAGACGAAGTGAGTGAGGTTGGTGAACGGGCGCTCGCGCTGCAGGGGGATGGGTACTCGTTGGTGCCGTCGTTCTGGACCGCTGAAATGGCCAGCGGACTCGCTGTGGGGCTAAGGAAACAACGCGTAAGTGATGCCAAGGTTACGACGTTCTTGGCAGCAATCGGAGAGTTCGATATCCGAGCGGATGGAGCTGTCCCGTCGGTCTCTCGGCTACTGGAGTTTTCGCGTGCCACCATGCTCAGCCCATACGACGCCGCCTATGTCGTCCTCGCGCACGAGCAGCAAGTTCCCCTTGCCAGCATCGACAAACGAATGCGTGAAGTCGCTCAGAGTTTCGGGGTTGCGCTCATCTGACGGTTTCGGCCGCCGGATAGCGTGATGCCATGGAGTCGCAGGCACGTGCAGCGCGAGTGATCCGATTAGTACTCACAGTGGACGCAGTGTTCTCGCTCGTTCTCGGTGTCCTGCTCATCGTGCTGCCGGGCATTGTCGGTGGATGGCTCGGCCTTCCTTCAGCGGCAGGAGTCGCGTGGGGTCAGCAGGTGACGGGGGCTGCCCTCATCGGTTTAGCAGGGCTGATGGTTCTCGTGCGTCGTCTGCGCGATGAGAACGCCATTGGGGCCGCAATCGTGATGTTGGTCGTGAGCATTCTCTTTGTCATTCTCTACCTCACAATGCCGGGTGAATGGGGCTTTTTGCGAGTGCTCCTTGTCGGTGCAAACCTAGTATTTGCAGCAGCTTTCGCCGCTTTGCTATGGATGCTGCGTCGCGGAGCGCGCACTCACGACTAATTGGCGTAACTTTAGTTTTCGAAGATTGCGCGAAGCTTCGGGAAAACAGTGGCGAATGGAGCGAAGAGCTCCACTTCACTCAACTCAGACTCGGTGAACCATCGAGCAGCATCGCTTTCCCACGACAGTGTGTCGTCATAGTCCAGGCGTTCGGAGACATCGGCGCAGCAGGTGTAGTAGCACCACACGCCCGGCAGCGGATCCACTTTATGGATTCCGCGGACCGTCCAGCCGCTAGGGATCGGCCCCATTTCTTCGTCGAATTCGCGCAAGGCCGCTTCGACCGGTGTCTCGTGGGAGTCGATCGCTCCACCCGGGACAGCCCACTCGCCGTGACCTCTGTGCACGCGGGTCGAGCGCTGCGCGAGGAGGTAGCGCGCCTCCCCGACCTCATCGACGTGGCGAAGCAACATGCCTGCTGCACCGAAGAGCCCCCAGTACGAGCGGCCGTCGCTGGTGCGAACCCAGCCGTCGCCGCTTCCCGGACCAGCCTCGGGCGCACCCTCGCGTCGCTGAAACTCGTACCCCGCCTCCATGTGGTCATTGTCGGGGATCGCCCCCGAAGAGTGCAGGATGGGGGGCGTGCGGATCAAAGTGGGCAGTGTGGGCCTCGTTGGGATGGTGGTCTGTGCGCTCTTTATCGGGGGCGCAGCGCGCGCCGAGGGCCCGACGTATGCCCAACTGCCCCAGCAAGCTCCGGCCGTCCTCGAAGCGACAGCAGTGGAGGGATCTACTGCGCCCGCTCCTACCGAAGCGGGGGTGGCGGCAGCAGTCACCGACATCATCACTTCAACGCGCCTAGGCTCGGCCACTTCTGCTGTGGTGATCGACCCCACGACCGGCCTGACTCTCTTCGACTACAACGGCTCCACTCCGCTGACCCCGGCTTCGACAGCAAAAGTGCTTTCCGCTGTAGCGGCGCTTCAGGCACTTGGGCCACAGACGAGGTTGGCTACGCGCGTGGTGACCGGAGCCGCTGATGGCTCGATCGTCCTAGTCGGGGGAGGGGACTCAACTCTGGCGCTCATGGATCGCGGAAGCGGGGACTCCGGTGGCGCGGACTATGACATCACCCGTGCGACTCTGACCGACCTTGCTGATGCCACTGCTGCGGCGTTGGCAGGCGAATCGAGCATTCAATTGGGATATGACGCGTCTCTCTTCGGGGCCCCGTATCTCTCTCCCGACTGGTCGTCTGCAGATATTGCTTCTGGTGCAGTCGGTCCTGTGACAGCACTCATGGTGGACGGCGGCCGGATCTCCATAGATATTGATGTGCGCGAAGACGACCCCGCTGCAGCTGCAGCCCAGGCATTCGCGGGACTTCTCAGCGAACGTGGCATCACGGTCACCGAAATCACATCGGCAAAGGCGTCATCTGGGGCGCGGGAGCTTGCGCGTGTTGAGTCCGCACCCATCGCAGACCTGGTCACACTCGATCTCACAAATTCTGACAATGATGTATCCGAAGCGCTCGCCCATCTTGCTGGGGCCAAGTTGACGGGTGTTGGAACTTTTGCATCTGGAGTACAGGCGACAATCGCCGCGCTCACTGCGATGTCGATCTCCACTGACGGAGTAACACTTGCTGATGGCAGTGGTCTCTCTGCCAAGAACGCGGTACCGGCCCTAGCCCTTGCCGAAGTGATGGCCGTTGTGGCCCGTGAGTCATCTGCATCGCGACCCAATCTGTGGCCACTAGTGCCAGGCCTTGCGATTGCCGGACTGACCGGAACGCTCAACGATAGATTCGCGTGGTCGCCGGAGGCTTTCGGAATCGTGCGCGCAAAGACCGGCACCCTGTTGGGTGTTTCTGCTCTCACGGGCACA
>JBIHZU010000162.1:0-4359 GCA_044240285.1 Candidatus Nanopelagicales bacterium
GCTCAGCAGTACCTCACCCTTCGAGATACCGACGAGCAGTTTTCCGTGAGTGTAGTTATTTCTGCTGCAGCCCTGGATGCCGTCACGCCGGCAATTGAAGAGGGACAGCGTGTAGTCGTCTTCGCTAAGCCGGAGTATTGGGCCTCGCAGGGGACGCTCCATCTACGGGCAAGAGAAATTCGCCCGGTCGGGGTGGGCACCTTGCTTGAGCAACTTGAGCGTCTCAAGCAAGTACTCACTGCGGAGGGCCTCTTCTCTCCTGATCGAAAGAAACCACTGCCATTTTTGCCCCAGCGCATTGGCTTGATCTGCGGACGTGCCGCCGCGGCCAAAGACGATGTGTTGGTCAACTCGCGCCTGCGTTGGCCCGGCGTTTCCTTCGAGGTGCGAGAGGTTGCTGTCCAGGGCGTTGCGTGCGTGACCGAAGTGACCGAGGCTCTTGCCGAGTTGGACGCCCTTGCCAATGTCGATGTCATCGTGATTGCTCGCGGGGGCGGGAGTTTTGAGGATCTGCTCCCGTTTAGCAATGAAGCCTTGATCCGTGCAGTCTCTAGGTGCCGTACGCCCGTGGTCAGCGCAATTGGTCACGAACAGGACAGTCCGCTTCTCGACCTCGTTGCAGACCTACGCGCATCCACCCCCACCGATGCAGCCAAACGCATCGTGCCCGACGTGGGCGAGGAGTCACGCGCTATCGCTCAGCTTCAACAGCGCGCACATCGAGTGGTGAGCAACCGTGTCGAGCAGGACACGCGCTTTATCGACGAAAGTCGCCGGCGTATTCGCAGCACCATCACCAGCCGCGTTCAGCACGGTCTAGTCGAAATCAACCAATTGTCAGCACGCGTACGCGCCTTATCACCTGCGGCAACTTTGGACCGCGGCTACGCGGTTGTTCAACATTCTAGCTCCGTAGTTCGAGATCCTCAAGAAGTACCCATGCTCGGCGAACTTCGCATTCGCGTCGCTCGCGGTGAATTGACTGCTACCAGAACTAAGGACGAATCATGACCAAGACAAAACCGGCTAGCGAGATCTCCTACGAGGATGCCCGCGCTGCTCTGACAGAAGTGGTGAAGACCCTGGAAGCAGGTGGCATCAGTCTTGAAGAGTCATTAGCGTTGTGGGAGAAAGGCGAACAATTCGCCGCTACGTGCCGCACTTGGCTTGAGGGTGCCCAAAACCGGCTGGACTCAGCCGCGGAGTGAGGCAGCGAATAGCTCCAGCGCCGCCCAGTCGGCGGTGCCTGTAACGACGATGGTGACGCCACGGTCTATTCGTACTAGGGACTGTTGGCCTGACTTGCTGATGTATCGCTGCCAATCGAATCCACCAAGAGTGACTACGCCGGTGAGCTGGCCTCGGTCGGTCTGCTCGGGCAGGTAATTGACGTTCGTCGTGTTCGACTGGCCCAGTTGGGCGTACGCATCGTCAGGGGTCACGAACCCCAGATGCCAGGCCTTGTCCGGAGTTGATCCGGGTGTCGGCTGCCAGCGGACGCTAGTGGCCCGCCAGTCGGCACCGAGACCCACTGGAGCCAAGACGGCATAACCAGCCTGAGCCCTCGCTACCGAGAGTTCGGACTGATAGTCGATTACCTTGACGGCGTCAGGTTGCGGGCGGAGGGTGACGATCAAAATCACGGCAACAACTCCGAGGACCAGCGCCAACGACCGCACCATGTCGCCAGCACTTTGGCGGAGGCGGGGGTTGGGGCGCCCGGTTGGCGAGATTTCGGTCACGAGTCCTATGGTCCCCCACGGGCCGATACCCTAGGCACATGGACCCCCAGCCAGAGATGCCTGAGCGCAACCTCGCGCTCGAACTCGTTCGGGTGACCGAGGCTGCAGCCATGGCCGCAGCGCGATTTGTCGGTCGTGGCGACAAGGACGAGGCTGATGGCGCTGCCGTGGCAGCGATGCGGACTTTCATCACGAGCGTCGCCATGAACGGCACCGTCGTCATCGGTGAGGGCGAGAAGGATAACGCGCCCATGCTGTTTAACGGCGAGAAGGTCGGCGACGGGACCGGCCCAGAGGTCGACGTTGCCGTAGATCCCATTGACGGCACAACGCTGGCCGCCAAGGGGATGCCCAACGCGATATCCGTTCTCGCGGTTGCCGAGCGAGGCACTATGTACGACCCCAGCGCCGTCTTTTACATGGACAAGCTCGTGGTAGGCCGCGAGGCCGCCGGAGTCATCGACATCACTGCACCGGTCAAGGTCAATCTCGCAGCGATCGCAAAGGCTAAAGGCGAGACGATCGCAGACATCACTGTCTGCATTCTCGATCGTCCACGTCATGATCAGATGGTGCGCGAGATTCGCGAGGCGGGCGCACGCATCAAGTTCATCACTGATGGCGACGTGGCCGGAGCTATCAGCGCAGCCCGCTCAGGCACCGGCGTGGACGTGCTGATGGGCATCGGAGGAACGCCTGAGGGCATCATCACTGCCTGTGCACTGAAGTGTCTCGGCGGCGAAATTCAAAGTCGCTTGTGGCCGCGCGACGATGCAGAGCGCCGTAGGGCACTCGATGCGGGCCACGATCTTGACCGCGTACTCACAACTGGAGATTTGGTTCGAGGCGACAACGTGTTCTTCTGCGCCACCGGCATCACCGATGGTGAATTGCTCAAGGGCGTGCGCTACCACGCCGGTGGATCCACAACCAACTCCATCGTGATGCGCGGACGTAGCGGCACAATTCGAGACTTGCTCAGCGAGCATGTCTCCACCCCATGACGCCGACGCAGTTGCGTACCCGAGTCGCCTTAGGCTTACGCCATGACTGATTTCACCTATACCGACCTGCTCCCTATGGGCCCCGATGAGACCCCCTACCGATTCCTCGGTGCGGATGGTGTCTCCACGATGACCGCAGGCGGGCGCACGTTCCTACAGGTCGAGCCTGAGGTGCTCTCGCTCCTCGCCTACGAGGCCATTCGTGACATCCAGCATCTGCTGCGCCCGGGGCACCTCGCACAACTCGCGAAGATCCTCTCCGACCCCGAAGCGAGCCCAAACGATCGATTCGTCGCACTCGACCTGTTGAAGAACGCGAACATCTCAGCAGGCGGAGTGCTCCCCATGTGTCAGGACACTGGCACCGCGATCGTGATGGGTAAGCGCGGACAGCATGTGCTCACGCCCGGTGAAGATGAGTCGCATCTGTCGAAGGGCATCTACGACGCCTATCGCGTACTCAACCTGCGCTACTCCCAGATGGCGCCGATGACGATGTGGGAAGAACGCAATACCGGCACGAACCTGCCCGCCCAGATCGAGCTCTATGCCAATACGCATCACGGGCAAGAGGCCGAATACCACTTGTTGTTTATGGCTAAAGGTGGCGGCTCTGCCAACAAGAGCCTGCTCTTCCAAGAGACCAAGGCTGTGCTGAATCCAGCCAGCCTCCGCAAGTTCCTCGACGAGAAGTTGCGCAGCCTCGGCACTGCTGCCTGCCCGCCCTACCACCTCGCCGTCGTGATTGGCGGCACGAGTGCGGAATATGCGCTCAAGACAGCGAAGTATGCGAGCGCGCGTTACTACGATTCGGTTCCGGTCCACGGGTCACCCAGCGGGCACGGGTTTCGTGACATCGAGATGGAAGCCGAGA
Source organism: Candidatus Nanopelagicales bacterium (assembly GCA_044240285.1). Classification (GTDB taxonomy): domain Bacteria; phylum Actinomycetota; class Actinomycetes; order S36-B12; family S36-B12; genus CAINMH01. The sequence continues at coordinate 3,621 of JBIHZU010000162.1, forward strand.
TCCTGAAGATGACCCAGGAGTTCGGCATCGGTGCGCAGTTCGGCGGCAAATACTTCTGCCATGACGTGCGAGTGATTCGACTTCCCCGCCACGGCGCCTCGCTTCCTATTGCGATCGCGGTGTCGTGCTCGGCGGATCGTCAGGCGCTCGCCAAGATCACTGCCGAGGGCGTCTTCCTCGAGCAACTCGAACGCGACCCAGTGCACTTTATGCCGGAAGTACACGAAGAAGAGTTCGATGGCGACGTCGTACGTATTGACCTATCGCAGCCGATGGACGCGATTCGCACTCAGCTCAGTGCACTGCCCGTCAAGACTCGTGTCTCGCTCACTGGCCCGATGGTCGTCGCTCGCGATATCGCCCACGCCCGCATCAAAGAGATGCTCGATCGCGGCGAGCAGATGCCGCAGTACATGCGCGACCACGCGGTCTACTACGCCGGCCCGGCCAAGACCCCCGATGGGTACGCATCTGGTTCGTTTGGACCCACTACTGCTGGTCGCATGGACGCATATGTTGACGCCTTCCAGAAGGCGGGCGGGTCCCACGTCATGCTCGCCAAGGGCAACCGCAGTGCAGCGGTCACCAATGCATGCCGAGAAAACGGCGGTTTCTACCTCGGCTCCATTGGCGGACCAGCCGCGCGACTTGCGAAGGACAACATCAAGAAGGTTGAAGTTCTCGACTTCCCCGAGTTAGGCATGGAAGCGGTCTGGCGCATCGAGGTGGAGGATTTCCC
>JBIHZU010000163.1:0-4357 GCA_044240285.1 Candidatus Nanopelagicales bacterium
TGACCCAAATGCCCTGATTAGGAATCAACTGCTCGTCGCAGCCTTGGAAAAGAGCGCCGGGTGTGCGAGCAAGGGAAAGGATCGCGGTCGACTGCAGGATCGCCAAACCAATGGTCAGGTAGCGCGTGTATTGCGTGATCTTCGCCTGACCGGACTGCCCTTCCTTCTTCAGTGCTTCGAGCCGCGGAATAACCACCGTCAGCAACTGAATGATGATGCTCGCCGTGATGTACGGCATGATGCCGAGCGCAAAGACAGACAACTGCAAGAGCGCGCCACCGGAGAACAGGTTGACCAAGGCGTAGATCGAGTTGTCTTGCACCACGTCAATGCATCGCTGGATAGCGGAGTAGTCAACACCAGGAGTTGGCACAACGGAGCCCAGCCTGAAGAGCGCAATGACCCCGAGTGTGAACAGGATCTTCTTGCGCAGGTCAGGCGTACGGAACGCAGCGGCAAACGCGCCGAAGTTCACTAGTGGCCTCCTTGGATCGTGGGACGGATTCAATCAGTTGGGGTCACCCCTTACTGATTGAACCACCCGCCGCCTCGATCTTCGCCTTCGCCGAGTCGGAGAAAGCGGTGACGCTTACCTGAACTTTGACCGCGATATCTCCGCGGCCGAGCACCTTCACCGGCTGGCCCTTACGGACAGCGCCGGCGGCCACGAGATCTGCGACCGTGATCACTCCACCATTGGGGAACAGCGCCTCAATCGCGGAGACGTTGACTACCTGGAACACCACCTTGTTGGGAGGTGTGAAGCCACGGAGCTTGGGCAGACGCATATGCATCGGCATTTGACCGCCCTCAAAGCGCTCAGGGACCTGGTAGCGCGCCTTCGTGCCCTTGGTGCCACGGCCAGAAGTCTTGCCCTTAGATGCCTCGCCACGGCCCTTGCGGGTGCGCTCGGTCTTGGCGCCGGGTGCCGGTCGCAGGTGATGAACCTTCAGTGCCATGTCAGTCGACCTCCTCAACAGCGACCAGGTGCGACACGGTAGAAACCATGCCACGGATCTCCGGTCGGTCTTCCTTCACAACGGTGTCTCCAATGCGCTTAAGTCCGAGACTACGCAATGTGTCGCGCTGGGAGGAAGTGCCCCCGATCTTGGATTTGCGCTGGGTGACCTTCAGACGTCCCATCACGAACCTCCTGCTGCGCGAGCGCGAAGCAGTGCAGCAGGTGCCACGTCTTCGAGCGGAAGGCCACGGCGAGCCGCCACAGCCTCGGGGCGCTCAAGGAGCTTCAGTGCTGCGACCGTCGCGTGAACGACGTTGATCGCGTTGTCAGAGCCAAGCGACTTCGACAAAACGTCATGAATGCCAGCACACTCCAGTACTGCACGAACCGGTCCGCCGGCGATAACGCCGGTACCGGGAGCGGCCGGGCGGAGCATGACTACGCCAGCTGCTGCCTCACCTGTGATGGGGTGAGGAATCGTGCCCTGAATGCGCGGCACCTTGAAGAAATTCTTCTTGGCCTCCTCGACACCCTTGGCGATAGCCGCGGGCACCTCTTTGGCCTTGCCGTAGCCGACACCGACAGAACCATCGCCATCGCCGACCACCACGAGGGCAGTGAACGAGAAACGACGGCCGCCCTGCACGACCTTGGACACGCGGTTGATCGCTACTACGCGCTCAATGAATGCTGACTTCTCCTCGCGGGGTGCGCGCTCACGGCGCTCCCGCTTATCGGAGCCGCCGCCGCCGGCACTACCGCCACGACGCTGGGTTGATGCCACAAGTTCCTCCTAGAACTCTAGGCCGCCCTCGCGGGCGCCCTCCGCCAAGGCCGCGACGCGACCGTGATACTTGTTGCCACCACGGTCGAAGACCACAGCGGAGACGCCTGCTTGCTTGGCGCGATTAGCAACGAGCTCGCCAACACGGCGGGCGCGAGCGGTCTTGTCGCCTGACAACCCTCGGATGTCGCCTTCCATAGTGGAAGCCGATGCGAGAGTCTTGCCGACCGTGTCGTCGACGACCTGCACGACCAAGTGGCGGGCAGAGCGCGTGACGACGAGACGGGGACGCAGCGTTGTGCCGGTGACCCTCTTGCGGACGCGAAGGTGGCGACGACGACGTGCGACCGAAGTCGAACCCTTGACAATCTTCGGGGCGAAGGAACTCACTTCTTGCCCGCCTTTCCAGCCTTGCGACGGATGACTTCACCCTCGTAGCGCACACCCTTGCCCTTGTAGGGGTCAGGCTTACGCAACTTACGGATGTTCGCGGCGACTTCGCCGACCTGCTGCTTGTCGATGCCCTGGACCTTGAACTTGGTCGGGGTCTCGACTGCGAACGCGATGCCCTCCGGCGCCGTTACAACTACCGGGTGGCTGAAACCAAGAGCGAACTCAAGGTCCTGCCCCTTGGCAGCGACGCGATAACCGGTGCCCACGATCTCGAGGGTCTTTTCGTAGCCCTGCGTAACACCGAGCACCATGTTTGCGACCAACGTACGAGTCAGCCCATGACGCGAGCGTGAATCACGCTCGTCGTTGGGGCGCTCAACGTAGAGCGTGCCGTTGTCATTGCGCACGATGATCGGTGTGACGATCGTGTGGGCCAATGTGCCCTTGGGGCCTTTGACCGTCAGATCAGAGCCATCGATGATGACCTCAACGCCGCTGGGAACGGGGATGGGAAGACGTCCAATACGTGACATGGCGGCCTCCTACCAGACGTAGGCGAGGACTTCCCCACCCACGCCCTTCTTTGCAGCCTCACGGTCGGTCAGCAGACCGGAGGAAGTGGACAGGATCGCGATGCCAAGGCCGCCGAGAACTCGCGGGAGTCCGGTGCTCTTGGCATATACACGAAGACCGGGCTTCGATACACGGCGAATGCCAGCGATCGAACGCTCGCGGCTCGGGCCGTACTTGAGGTGCAGCTGCAGGTTCTTGCCTACCTCGGCGTCCTCGACGCTCCACGAAGCGATGTAACCCTGCTGCTTCAAAATCTCGGCGATGCTCGCCTTGATCTTGGAAAACGGCATGACGACATCGTCGTGATACGCCGAGTTGGCGTTGCGCAGACGCGTAAGCATGTCTGCGATCGGGTCGGTCATGGTCATGGCCATCGGGCCTTTCTGCCGCGGTTTCCGTTAGGGACCTACGGCAATAGTTTTGGAATTACCAGCTGCTCTTAGTGACGCCGGGAAGCTCGCCTGCGTGCGCCATCTCGCGCACACAGATGCGGCAGAGCCCGAACTTGCGGTACACCGCGTGCGGACGACCGCATCGGGTGCACCGTGTATAACCGCGCACCTTGAACTTCGGTGTGCGCTTCTGCTTCTCGACCAGGGCCTTTTTTGCCACTTCAGTTCTCCTTGAACGGGAATCCGAGGAGGCGAAGCAGTTCGCGGCCCTCCTGATCGGTCTTGGCGGTAGTCACGAGAGTGATGTCCATGCCACGGACGCGGTCAACCTTGTCCTGGTCAATCTCGGGGAACATTGCCTGCTCCGTGAGACCGAAGGTGTAGTTGCCATTGCCGTCGAACTGCTTAGGTGACAGCCCACGGAAGTCACGGATGCGCGGAAGCGCAACGGACAGAAGACGATCCAGGAACTCCCACATGCGATCGCCACGAAGAGTCACGTGGGCACCGATGGGCATTCCTTCGCGCAACTTGAACTGGGCGATGGACAGGCGCGCCTTGGTCACGATCGGCTTCTGACCAGTGATGTCAGTGAGATCGCGGATCGCACCCTCAATCAACTTAGAGTCGCGAGCCGCCTCACCAACGCCCATGTTGACGACGATCTTGACTACGCTAGGAACCTGCATGACATTCGCGTATTCGAACTCGGTGCGAAGCGCGCCGATGATCTCCTCGCGGTAACGAGTCTTTAGACGCGGAACCACGCGCGTCTCTGAAACAGCGGTCATGACAGATCCTTACCGGTGCGCTTGGACACGCGAACATTGCGCGTTGCGGAGTACGTGGTGCCGTCGGGACGACGCTTCTCAACAATCTCCGTACGGCTACCAATGCGAGTCGGGCGACCATCATCTGGATCGACGACCATCACGTTGGAGACGTGAATCGAAGCCTCGGTGGTGATGATGCCGCCAGTCTTGGCGCCGCGGTTGTTCTGGCCGACTTTGGTGTGCTTCTTGATGCGATTGACGCCCTCAACGAGGATGCGATCGGCCTCCGGAATCACCTCAATGACCTTGCCCTTAACGCCACGGTCCTTGCCAGTGATGACCTGAACGGTGTCGCCCTTTTTAATGCGAATGCGAGCCATGGTTACAGCACCTCCGGTGCCAGAGAGATGATCTTCATGAAGCGCTTCTCGCGAAGCTCACGGCCGACTGGCCCGAAGATACGAGTGCCGCGCGGTTCTCC
>JBIHZU010000164.1:0-4331 GCA_044240285.1 Candidatus Nanopelagicales bacterium
ATCATCGCCTCAGCGTCGTAGCCGTACTTCTCAAGTTCGGCGTAGCCACCGTTTTCGAGCCATCCCATCAGTGTGTGCAGGCCCACCTCTGGATGAAACTGCAAGGCCAGCGATCTGCCCAAAACAAAAGCCTGATCAGCCTTCGCGGTGCGGGCGATTGTGGTGGCTCCTGATGGTGGGACCCAGCGGTCTTGATGCCACTCGAACCAAGGACCGCCACCGAGTAGGTCGGGACGAGTGGTTTCTAGCGAGGTCCAGCCCACTTCGCGTGCGGGTGCCTTATGTACAGAACCACCGAGCGCCGCGGCCACCGCTTGACCGCCGAAGCAAATGCCGAACAGTGGAATTCCCGTGTCGTGGGCTTTGCGGAGGAGTGCCAACTCATCTGCAATCCAATCAATCACGTGGTGGTCGTATACGGCCCAAATTGCGCCCATCGGGACGATCACGTCGTACTGCAGGGGGTCTGGAAATGTGACTTCCACGTGCGGATCCGGGAACTTCTCACTCGGCACGACCATGAAGTGGTCAATGTCGTAGCCGCGGTCGGCGAGGGCCTCGCCGATAGGACCGGTGGGGGACATGTGGTCCTGCTGAATGAACAAGGCGCGCATGGGAGTCCTCCATCCTCGGCGGATTCTTCTGGCCTTCGCCCCACGACGACGGGGAGAGACCGAAGTTAACCCTTAGGTTTTCACCCCAAGCGCTTCCACACAGGGCGACAAGGCATTAGTCTGCGGACACTATACCGTTTGGGTCCGAACGACTGCAATAGTTGTAGGCGACTGGAAGGAAATTACGTGGGCACAACTCCCGATATCAGCAATGTGGTCAAGCAGCTGCGTGAGCGCGGAGTCGACGTAGTGCGACTTTCGTACTCCGACCTGATCGGTATCGACCGCGGCCGCGATGTGTTGGTTGATGAACTAGCGAATGCCGTGGGGCACGGAGTCGCCTTTTGTCGCGCAATTTTTCATACGTCACCACGCGGCGATGTGGTGCCCGTCCAGGGCGGACTCGAAAGCGGTCTGCCCGATCTGACGGTTACCCCGGATCTCTCCACGCTGGTGGATATGCCGTGGGAGCCAGGTGTTGCGTGGTGCCTCGCTGACGCCACCGTCAATGGTGGGCAGCCTGCGATGGAGTCGCCACGCTGGGTGGCCCAGCAGGTCGTAGCCAAACTCGCTGAGTTGGACCTCGCCGCCGTTATCGGTCCCGAGTTGGAGTTCTACCTGTGCGAGGAGGATGGTGCGGGCAACTGGGTGCGTTATGCCAACGAACCTGGCAATGCGTATGTAGTGGGCCGCAAAGGCGATCCGCGCGGCATTCTGCTCACGATGTTGCGGTACCTACGTGATGCATCGCTTCAGGTAACTGCGGCGAACCATGAGTTCAGCCCCGGTCAGTTCGAAATCAATCTCAATCACTCCGAGCTCATCGATGCAGCTGATCGCGCGTTCCGGATGAGGTCCGGCATTCAGGAAATCGCGCGACATGAGGGGCTGCTCGCCACTTTTATGGCCAAGCCATTCGCAGACGAAGGCGGCAGCGGCTTCCACCTGCACTTCTCGCTGGTCGACAAATCAGGCAAGAACATTTTTGGGGATCCCGCAAGCGCAGACGGACTCTCCAAGCGTGGACGCGCGGCAATTGCGGGCGTCCTTGCGCACGCGCCGGCGCTGGCCGCACTTCTCACTCCCACCATCAATTCCTATAAGCGATTCGGTCCCGACACGCTTGCACCTTGGCTCATCGACTGGGGTTTCGACAATCGCAGCGCGATGGTGCGCATTCCACCGGAGCGGGGCGAAGCTTCCCGGATGGAGGTGCGTTTGGGCGATGCCACAGCCAACTCATATATCGCTATGGCAGCAGTGGCGGCGGCCGTCTACCTTGGCATTCGCGACGAGCTCGAACCACCCGCACCGCTTGAGGGCTACGGCTATGACCCGGCGTCTGCACCGATGCTGCCGCAATCGCTTGGTGAGGCACTCGATGCACTCGAGGCCGACTCCGGATTAGTCGAAATTCTCGGCGAATACTTCGTCACGTCTTTCGTCACGTATAAGCGCAATGAAATTGAGCGCTTCAACGCTGCCGTCACCGACTGGGAGTTCCGCGAGTACGCGTACCACCTCTAACCACCTGTCGTTTGCGCAATCACCTTGGCCGCAGTAGCGGCACAGGTGCGCCACCGGAAGGATTCAGGATGACGACCGCCACCGAAGCGATGGCTGCTGCACTAGCTGACCCCGACACGTTCGTGGCCGGGCCGCCGTGGGAGTTGTTTGCGACCCTTCGAGCACAAGAGCCGGTGGCGTGGTCCCCTGAACCGATGCCGCATCACGGATTCTGGTCGGTGACTCGGCATGCCGACATCGTGGCCGTGAGTCGTGACGTTGAAGGTTTTACTTCCACGCGTGGCGTTTCACTCGAAGAACTCGACGATAACCAACTCGAACATCGCACATCGATGATCGACACCGATCCACCGAGGCATACAGCACTACGCAAGATCCTGGCGAGCCAGTTTGTTCCGCGTGTCATCAACGGCTATGAGTCGTTTTTGCGCGGAGTAGTAGCGCGAACGCTTGACTCAGCTCTCCCGCTCGGCACATTCGATTTCGTCGAGAAGGTAAGTAGCGAGATCCCGGTGCGTGTGCTTGCCCGCATGCTCTCGGTGCCAGATGCCGATCACGGCAAGCTTACGGCGTGGGGGGACCGTCTTGTCGGTACCAGCGACCCAGAATTCGCCGATGCACTCGCCGGCAGTGAGGAGAGCGAACAGTACCGACTGCTTCCGTTCCGTTCACCAGCCGCGCTTGAAGTGTTCGAGTACGGCCGTGCACTGCAAGCCGAGCGTCGGACGCACCCCAAGGATGATTTGCTCACCCGTCTGGTGGAAGCAGAGGTAGATGGCGAGCCGCTGTCGCAGCGCGATCTTGACTCATACTTTTTGCTACTGTCGCTCGCCGGTCAAGAGACCACACGTCAGGCAATTACATTGCTGATGCTGACTCTCATCGAGAACCCAGCGGCTTTGACACGACTACAGGAGCAGCCCGAGTTGCTCGCGGGCCCGGCGCTCGATGAACTCCTTCGCTGGGGGCCGCCGGTTTATCACATGCGTCGAACAGCCACACATGACGCGATGATTGGTGAGACAGCCGTGAAGGCTGGCGACAAGATCGCGATGTGGTACCCATCCGGCAACCGTGACAGCGACGCAATCCCGCATGCCGATGAGCTCGATTTGGATCGCAGCAACGTTGACCTGCTGACGTTCGGTAAGGGCGGTCCGCACTTCTGCCTAGGCTCTTTCCTCGCCAAGATGGAGTACCGCGTCACGGCCGAGGAATTACTTGCGCGCATCGACACAGCGGTGCTGTCGGGTCCGGTCGAGAGATTGCGCAGCAACTTTGTCAACGGGGTGAAACGGATGCCCGTGACGGTGACTCTGCGCTAGCGGTACGCCAAAGTGGTGCCGCCATCCCATGAGGTGCCCACCTGACGGTAGAAGCCGCCGATGATTTCCTTGATCGGCAGTGCACTTGCCAACTCGTCCCATGGCGAATCAAACAGAGTGAGTTCAGCGTCAGCCTTCCAGGCTGGACCAGCTGAACCGTCGTAGCCGCTCATGGTCACCACTTCGTCGAGGGACAGTCCGCCGCTGCGCTCAATCTGGCGTACTTGCCGATGGTGCACCATGGGCAGCGAATTGACGAAGCCGTTGGTGTCGCTAGGCCCCGTGATGGTGATGCGCGCCTCAGCGAGCCGGTGATCGTAGGCGGAGACCGTCGCGCCAAATCTGCCACCGACATCAACGCGAGGTGCTGCCTTGCCGTAGGGCATTGGCCGAGTCTGATGAATCGAGCCCAACTTCTTTGGGTAGCCCTGATGCAACCCCCGCGCGATAGCAAAATCAGTAGTGACCCAGATGAACACGCAACGCGAGTAGGTGACTCCTTCGTATTGACAGCGCACGACCACAAACGCTTCTTTATATTGACTACGCGTGGGGTCCAGCAATTCTTCGAACGAGTCCGAGCACGATTGCCAGTCAGCCCAGATGAACGCAACAGCGCCTGGGTCCTCGGGTGCGAGGTCAAGGTCGCCTGGCAGCAGGGCCCGAACATTCGCCGGGTCGGTGCGGTATTCAACGGTGAGCAGGTCGCCGCTGTAGTGCCATGGCGGATTGGGGATCACTCCGCTTCGTCCGGTGGCGGTGTAGGGCGGGGCGAAGCCGCGAAACTCGGTCATGCCTGCTCCATTCATTTGGGTCCGTACGAATTCTATGGCCAAGGATTCATCGCGTCCACCGCCCGGCTAGG
>JBIHZU010000015.1:0-14472 GCA_044240285.1 Candidatus Nanopelagicales bacterium
AGGGCAGATACAATTTCGGCTATGTTACCGTTGAGTAACTTGAGTTTCCCGCATTTAGGGCTGGAGGATCCATGGGCGAGGCGTACATCTACGAGGCCATCCGCACCCCGCGTGGCAAAGGCAAGGGCGGGTCCCTTCATGGCGTCAAACCGGTCTCTTTGGTGACCGGGCTCATCCATGAACTCCAGGCTCGTCACTCCGGTATGGACCCCAACGCCATTGATGACCTGATCCTGGGCTGCGTGACCCCGGTTGGCGACCAGGGGGCTGACGTGGCCAAGACAGCCGCGATCTTCGCTGGACTCCCCGACACTGTCGGCGGCACTCAGATCAACCGGTTCTGCGCTTCGGGTCTTGAGGCCGTCAATCTCGCGGCTCAGAAGGTGCGCGCGGGCTGGGACCAGCTAATCATTGCCGGCGGCATTGAGTCGATGAGCCGCGTACCAATTGGCACCGACGGCGGAGCTTGGGCGATGGACCCTGAAATCTCTTGGGATACCTATTTCGTCCCGCAAGGTGTCAGTGCGGATCTGATCGCCACAATTGAGGGCTTCTCGCGTGACGATGTTGATGCATACGCAGTGACCTCACAGCAACGTGCCGCTAAGGCTTGGAGCAGTGGCCACTTCACCAAGTCAGTCGTGCCGGTACGTGACCGCAACGGCATGATCCTGCTCGATCACGACGAGTTCATGCGCCCACAGACCACTGCAGAGTCACTTGGTGCTCTCACGCCTTCCTTCGCCATGATGGGAGAGATGGGCGGCTTCGATGCAGTCGCGCTGCAGAAGTACCACACACTTGAACGTCTCAACCACGTGCACACGGCTGGCAACTCATCAGGAATTGTCGACGGCTCTGCCCTCGTCCTTGTTGGAAACGAACGAGTGGGCAAGGAGTTCGGGATGGTGCCGCGTGCGCGTGTAGTCGCCACCGCCGTCAGCGGCGCTGACTCCACCATCATGCTCACGGGACCGACACCCGCCACCCACAAGGTACTGAAGGCCGCAGGTCTTACGGCTAAGGACATCGACGTGTGGGAACTCAATGAAGCTTTTGCTGCGGTCGTCCTAAAGTGGATGAAGGACATGGACCTGTCTATCGACCAAGTCAACGTCAACGGTGGCGCAATCTCCATGGGACATCCACTCGGTGCAACCGGTGCAATCATCCTCGGCATCGCTCTTGATGAACTCGAGCGCATGAACGGCCGCTACGGCCTCATCACATTGTGTATCGGTGGCGGTATGGGCCTTGCCACAATTATCGAGCGGTTGTAGGGAGGCTTGTCCATGTCAACGAACATGATTCGCTGGGACCTCGCTGATGGCGTCGTTGTCCTCACTATGGATGATCCCGATGGCGGAGCTAACACCATTAACCAGACATTCCTTGACTCACTCGGCGAGACAGTCGATCGTCTCGAAGCAGAAAAAGACTTCTACAACGGAGTCATCATTACGAGTGCAAAGAAGACTTTCCTCGCCGGTGCAGATCTGGCCATGATTATTCAAGCCTCACCTGCGGATGGTCCGGTAGTAAAGGCTCTACTGGATCAGCTGAAGGCACAACTGCGCCGCATCGAGACGCTGGGCAAGCCGGTAGTCGCCGCGATCAATGGGACAGCACTCGGTGGCGGCCTTGAGCTTGCCCTCGCATGTCACCATCGCGTTGCGCTCAACGCCAAGGGCAGTGAGATCGGACTCCCCGAAGTCACTCTCGGTCTCCTCCCCGGCGGTGGCGGAGTCGTACGGACCACACGCATGTTCGGTCTACAGAAGGCACTCATGGAAGTGCTCCTCCAAGGACAACGACGTAAACCTGCTGAGGCACTCGCGGTCGGGCTCGTGGATGAGATTGCAGAGACACCGGAAGCCATGCACGAGGCAGCACGTGTCTGGATCGCAGCTAATCCGGCCCCTTCACAGCCTTGGGACGTCAAGGGCTACAAGATGCCCGGTGGCACTCCGAGTTCACCAAGCCTCGCGCAGTTCCTGCCCGCGTTCCCGGCCAATCTACGCAAGCAGACTAAGGGTGCGCCCATGCCAGCACCGCTGAACATCATGGCGGCCGCGGTGGAAGGTGCCCAAGTCGATATTGCTACCGCCGAGAAGATCGAGACCGAGTTGTTCGTCGAACTTGCGACTGGTCAGGTGTCTTCGAACATGATTCAGGCGTTTTTCTTCGATCTTCAGCACATCACCAAGGGTGGTGCGCGACCAGCCGGATTCGAGCAGTATCGCGCAAAGAAGATCCTCATTTTGGGCGCAGGAATGATGGGCGCAGGAATTGCTTATATCTGCGCGCGTGCAGGTATGGAAGTCATCCTCCGAGACACATCACTTGAGGCGGCGGAGAAGGGCAAGGCCTACAGCACCGGACTGCTCAACAAAGCGGTCTCACGCGGCAAAATGACGGCGGAGGCAAGTGCGGAGATCCTTGCTCGGATTCACCCCACCATCGATGCCGCAGACGCACAAGGCGTGGACCTCCTCATCGAGGCGGTGTTTGAGAATCCTGATCTGAAGAAGCAGGTCTACAGCGAGGTTGAGCAATACCTTGCACCTGATGCACTGCTCGGCAGCAACACTTCAACGTTGCCCATTACCGATCTGGCAACTGGCGTGACTCGCCCTGAGGACTTCATCGGACTGCACTTCTTTTCGCCCGTCGACAAGATGCCACTGCTCGAGATTGTTGTTGGTGAAAAGACGTCTGATGCCACGATCGCAAAGGCGATCGACATTGCCCTGCAGATCAAGAAGACACCGATTGTTGTGAACGACAGTCGTGGATTTTTCACTTCGCGAGTCATCATGACGTTTATGGGGGAAGCAGTTGCCCTTCTTGCCGAAGGAGTGCCAGCGCCCTCCATTGAACAAGCAGCGTTGCAATCGGGTTATCCCACCGGGCCGCTCGCACTCTTCGACGAAATCAGCATCCTTCTCGGGCAGCGCATTTACACCGAAACTCGGCGAGGTGCCGAAGCTGCTGGAAAGCCACTCGGCGAGCACCCAGCCTTCGATGTCGTCAACTACATGGTCGACGATGCAGGTCGTGGAGGCCGCGGAGCAGGGGCCGGTTTCTACGACTATTCCGATGGCAAACGCCTGGGTCTCTGGGGCGGGCTTGTGCCGAAATTCGGCGGCACAAATACCGAGATGTCGTTCGACGACGTCAAGGAACGCATGCTCTTTGCTGAGGTGCTCGAGAGTGTTCGTTGTTATGAGGAAGGTGTCCTGCGTTCGGTGCCTGAGGCCAATATCGGCTCGATCTTCGGTATTGGCTTCCCGCCATGGAGCGGTGGCGTGCTCCAGTTCGTCAACGGCTACTCCGGTGGGGTTGCGGGTTTCGTTGCCCGCGCGCGCGAACTCGCCGACCGTTACGGTGAGCGCTTCGAGCCCACCGCGGGCCTAGTCGCTATGGCAGCCGAAGGCCGCCACTTCGAGTGACATCGGGCGGGCTTTCGCGTCATAGTGGTGGCATGAACCTGCGACGACTCATTGTGGCTGTGAGCGCTTTGTTCACTTTCGCAGGTCTCGCGCCGGCTAACGCTGCACCACTCCCCCAAGCGCCAGCGGCCACAAGCGGGATACGCCTGATCCCCTGCGATGTCTATCCAGGGGCCCTGTGCGGACACCTAGATCGTGCGTGGGACCCAACAGGGACGGTAAGGGGCACGATACGCGTCGGGTTCGCCCTTGTTCCGGCTCGAGACACCAGTCGACCTGCCCTTGGCACGGTCGTGCCGCATGAAGGCGGGCCCGGTTACAGCACGACTGGATCAGCCTGGTGGTTTGCCGAGATGTACGGAACTCTGCTTGACCGCCGCAACATGCTTCTTGTCGACCAACGCGGCACCGGCCGCAGTGAGCCCATCAACTGCCCCGGACTCGAGATCGGGACTATGTCGATCGATCGTGAAGCGGCCAAGTGCGCCCGATCACTCGGAGATCATGCGAATCTCTATGGGTCGGCGTTATCCGCCGATGACCTCGCCGCGATTATCAATGCTCTGAACCTAGGCGCCGTTGACATGTACGGCGACTCTTACGGCACATTTTTCGCTCAGGTTTTCGCCGGACGTCATCCTGACAAGTTGCGATCGCTCATCCTCGATGGTGCTTATCCGGTGTTTGGCGAAAGCGCGTGGTATCCGACGCAGGGCCCCACCCTACGAAATGCGCTAATTGTCACGTGTGCACGTAGTCCGTTGTGCGCGTCTGCAACTCCGCGGCCCATCCGGGATCTTGCTGATCTCGTAAGAAAATTGCGGAAGAAGCCGCTCACTGTCTGGGCTCCGGGTGGAGATGGTGCGCGTCATCAGGTCACCCTGACCGCGCCCGGTCTGACTGCTATCGCTTTCAATTCGACATACAGCACTACTGTGTTTCGTGAGTTTAGTGCCGCGGTTCGTGCAGCTCTAGACGCTGATGCGGTCCCACTTGCTCGGCTCTATGCCGAGTTCTTTTATACGGGTTCATGGCTCAGTAACCCGCGAGCCTTCAGCGCGGGGCTTGACACTGCGGTGAGTTGCCATGACTACGTTCAGATGTACGACATGTCAGCATCACCTGCCCGGCGAATCCGGCAGTACCAGAATGCAATTTCTCGAATGGAAAAGAATCGCCCACGAATCTACGCACCTTTCAGCATCAGCGACTACAACCGCTCTGGCTGGAGTGCGCCGGATCTGTGCCTTCGTTGGCCAATTTCCACCACTAATCCAGCCGGGCCACCACGTCCCCTTGCCGGTGTGTATTCCGAGGTACCCACTCTGATCCTCTCCGGGGAACTCGACAGCATCACCTCCGCTGCCGAAGGCGACATGGTGAAGGCGCAGTTCCCGAACTCCGCCCACATAGTGGTCGCGAATTCCACACACGTGGTTGGCGGGGCAGGGTCAACGAGTTGTGGTGCGACCCTCGTTCGGTACGTGGTCCGCCATGGATCACGAGATGTGCCAGAGGCAATCGCCCAGTGCGCGCAGGAGGTGCCCGCGGTGCGGGCCGTCGGCCGCTACCCGATCACGTACTCCAAGACACAACTTCCGCGAGGCACGCCCGATACAACGCGCAATCGGCTTGCAGTGACAGCCGTCAACACAGCTGCCGACATTGTTGACCGCTGGTTTCAATCAGCAGCGACTTATGGTTCCGGCCTGCGCGGTGGAACTTGGACCTATGCCGGATATCCAAAGGTCGAATTCAGCCTTGATGACGTCAGGCTCGTCGGCGATTTACCGATGACCGGCTGGATCACGTGGAACGCCACCAATGGCAATCTTCGTTGCGCTCTGACTTTCCCCTCCACCTCCGGATTCAGGCGTGTCGATGCCACCTGGAACACAATCGGTTCGGGTGCGCAGGCAAGCGTGACAATTAGTGGGGCGTCGGGCTCTTTCAACCTTGAACTTCTCGCGCCTTAATTGAGAGGCGACTCCCTTTAGCTGACGGTTAGCCCACGTTTTAAGGGCAGTGCTAAGAGCAGTTGGCAGATCAGTAGCACTCCTAGAATTCCATATAGTAATTCCCACGAATGTTGAACGCTAAGCAGAATTCCCATGAGCACCGGACCAAGTGCACCAAGAATGTACGACACCAAAAAGGTCAGAGCGGTAAGACGAGCGGCGTCAGCAGGTGTGGCCGAATATTCGCTCAATAGAGCAATCCCAAGTGCGAATGTGCCGCCTATGCCGATTCCTTGAATACTGATGAATACCAACGGTGCTATCTGCGGAATAAAGCCAACACCTAGGGTCCCGACAATGCCCATAGCCATCACCATGATGAACAAGGTGCGTCTACTCGCAAATCTGTTCATAAATCGCGGCAACACCAAGGCGCCAAACATTTGTGCGATGCTCGATAGTGCAAGCAAGAAGCCTGCGTTCTGCTGCGTCCAACCTCGCTCACTAAATGATGGCGCCATCCATGCCAGCAGGCTGTAGAAGATGAATGCATTTAGTCCGAGATAGCCGGCAAGAGTCCACGCCAAAGGACTCCGCCAAGGGAGGCCTTTCGCTAAAACTGGCGGCGCGGCTGGTTGTGTGGCGTCGTACCTACGTTGGCGCAACGATACGAGTACCCACAGGAGAATACTCGCAAAAGCCAGGGCTGACCAAGAGGCCATCGCTTCCGCCCAGGAGCCTGTGAGATTCATGAGAGGCACCGAAGCAGCCGATCCAATGGCCGCGCCAAAGATCAGTGCGGCTGAGTACAGCCCAGTCATTGGGCCAATGCGGTTGGGGAACCACTCCCGCACAAACGCGGGAGCCAGCCCGGCGCCGATGGCGATGCCTAGACCCGCAAAAACGGCACTGATAGGCAATAGCACCGGCATGGTGTCGGCAAAGAGTTTCAGGCCACTCCCCAACAGGATGAGGACCAAGGCGCCCGTCGTGGTGGGAACGCGTCCCCATCGAGCCGCAATGCGGGGGACGACGGGAGAGAGAATTGCCATACAGAGGATCGGGATGGACGTGATGAGTCCAATCGCTGCATTGCCCCACCCGAGATCTCGCTGAATATCTATCGTTAGCGGTGGCAAACTCACGATCGCGGGGCGCAGATTAAGAGAAAGTACGATCAGCGCTGTGGTGGCAAAGCCCGCGCTTAGCGCCTGGTTGGCGTATCGCTGCGGCCGACCAGCAATAGACACATCACTAGTCTCCCCTGTTTCGATCGAGAACTTGTCGAAACTCCGAATAGGCACACGATTCTTAGCCTTAGTTCAGTGCTACGGTCACAAATATGACTTCTCTTCGGACCGTTATGCGTGCCGCCACCTCCGGTGGGCCAGAGGTACTTGAACTCGCGGAAATCCCCTTGGGAGATCTTGCTGCCAACCAGCTCCGCGTGCGGGTCCTCCTCGCTGGGGTCAATTTCTGGGACGTGATGCAACGCCGAGGTGACGTGCCCCTACCCGCAGATGGAGTTCCCGGAGTCGAAGGTATCGGGATTGTTGAGTCAGTGGGTGACGGAGTATCCGCCGATCTATTGGGACAGCGAGTGGTCTGGAGCAAGGTGAACTCCAGCTACGCATCTCACGTCCAGGGTGCCGCTGAATTCTTTGTGCCAGTTCCAGACGCGCTCAGCGATACTGCAGCCGCTGGCGTACTCATGCAAGGAGTCACTGCGCAGTACCTTGCCACAGACACGACAGATCTCCAGCCTGGCGACATTGCCCTTGTCACGGCAGCTGCCGGTGGAGTCGGTCTGCTCCTCACCCAGTTCCTGCAAGCCCGGGGTGTCGATGTCATCGGTGTGGTGAGCTCAAGCGCAAAAGCAGGTGCCACCCGGTCTCATCACACTCTGACTGACTCCGAAAATCTCAATGGGGAGGTTCGCGCTCTTGCTCCAGCCGGAGTCGACGCTGTATTTGATGCAAGTGGTGGAGATGCAAGTCGGTTCTTCACGATGCTCCGCCCACGTGGCATTTGCGTGCTCTACGGAGCCGCAGGAGGTCCGATCTCCCCGATCGTCCCAGGAGATCTAGGAGCCGGCTCGTTTTACGTCACACGTACGGCCGGACGGGACTATTCGTCCGCTCCTGGCGAGTGGCTTGCCCGCGCACAAGACGTCCTGTTACGCGCATCCACCGGCGAATTATCGGCCGACGTCTCCGAAGTTTTTCTCTTGGCCGATGCTGCAGAAGCACACCGACGACTCGAAGGTCGGATGACTACCGGCAAGATTTTGCTGCGCATCAGCGAGTAGCCGGAGAAGCACCGAGAAAAATTTCTCGCTTACTCCACGACAGAGATTGCATGCGTCGGGCACGCATCAATCGCACGGCGTATGTCCTCGATCGACGCATTCGGCACACCATCTTCCAGCACAATGGCTTTGCCTGTCTCTTCGCTGAAATCAAAAACATCGGGTGCCTCGACAAGGCAGTTTGCATAGGCCTTGCAAGCCATTAGATCAATGGTGATTTTCATGGGAACTCCTTGTGAGTGGCTAGAAGGGCGGTGCTACGAATAGTCCCGAGTCACGCGGACCCAAGAATGGTTCAGCCTGTCTCGGACAGGCCGTGCCCCACTGGTCCGACCATTCTGGAATTGTCGGATGCACGGTGGGAACCCAAGTCGACCAATCTTCGATGTACTGCAACGCCGTGGTGTACTCGACAACAAAGCCGCCACGATCTTGGAAGTAAGAGAATGTGTTGTCTCCTGGCCCGTGGCGACCTGGCCCCCATACACAGTTTTCACCCGCACGCATCAAACGGCCGCTGGCGCGCATGTATTCATCAATCCCCCGACTTTCGTAAGCGACGTGATTGATCGAGGGATAAGCGCCGCGAGCGAGGGCCAGCGCATGATGCCAGTGGCTATCCACCGCCAGGAAACCCATCAGATCTGCCAATCGATCAGACAGACGCATTCCGAGCACGTCGCAGTACCACGCGATCATGCCCTCAAGGTCGGGCGTATTCAAGACCACATGCGAAAGCTTTCCGGGCATCCACTCACGTTCGAGAAGAGCGCGCGCTGCGACCGGCTCAACCTCAGCGGCGATCTCCAGAGTGCGACCCTCCGGGTCAAAGATGCGCAGCCCATAACCGCCTCCGGGCAGGTCGACCAGCCCCGGCCCCGAGATGATCTCGATGCCTCTGCGGCGGAAATCCGCTGCATAGGCATCCACATCCGCAGCTGTCGGTACGGCAAATGAGACTAGGTCGACGCGCTCTGACTCAGTCTTGCGCAACCGCAGTACGTACGGATCGGTGCTGCTCACCGTGCCCATGAAGGCGACGTCCTTGCCAGACTC
Organism: Candidatus Nanopelagicales bacterium; assembly: GCA_044240285.1. Taxonomy (GTDB): domain Bacteria; phylum Actinomycetota; class Actinomycetes; order S36-B12; family S36-B12; genus CAINMH01. The sequence continues at coordinate 8,775 of JBIHZU010000015.1, forward strand.
CCGTTCGACGAGTCCCCACGTATCGCGATAGAACTCCACCTGCTCAGCGAAATTCGGAACGCCCAGAGCCACGTAGCGGACATTAGTAATTCGACAATTCATGAGCACCTCACCACGGGTTCTTTATGGGTTCTTGATATCCCAGATCAGCAGCGTAGACATCTGTTCGGCGGTTTTCGAAGGGATCGATTCCTGGACCCCGGTGACGTGCCCGCTGAACATCGTCTAGGTCGAGTTTCACCACAGCAATTGCTTCATCATTTGGCGAGAGGGGGCCAGCTGCAGCCTCACCATATGGAGTCGTGATCACGGAGCGTCCGAGGAAGGTGACCTGATCAGCTTGGCCAACTTGATCGGCACAGACGAGGAATAACTGATTCAAGTTTGATTGCACGAGCGCACCGTCCACCTGACCTATGCGACCATCGGCGGGCGTCGACTTGTCGAACCCGCCGGTCCACGCAGTCGGAACAGCCACGACCTCTGCACCACGCAAAGCCAGGATGCGAAGGGTCTCAGGGAAACGCAGGTCGTAACACACTTGTACTCCGACTCGCGCACCGTGAATCTCCACAATCGGAAGTCCGCGATCTCCGGGACTGAAGACATTCTGCTCTGCACCGAAAAGATGCAGCTTGCGGTAGACGTCAAGGATTTGACCCATAGGGTCTACCACCACTGCCGAGTTAAATACCTGGTCACCGCTTCTCTCCAAAAATCCAGCAATGACGCCCACATTCAGCTCAGCAGCGAGCCGGATCCACGTCGACAGGCAATGTCCCGGATCACTCGCTGACTCAGCGAGATCGGTGAAGTTCTCAGCGCCGGGCGCATAGGACGAAGCAACCAGTTCTGGAAGAACTACGAGCTGAGCACCCTGTGCGGCTGCCGCTCGGATGTGTCCTTCCGTGAGACTGGCGTTAGCGACCGGGTCCAGATACGCCGAAGCGCACTGGACCGCGGCCACTGTGAACGAACGCACCTAGTAGGTCCGAGTCGACGTCACGTTGTGCGGATAGCGGGTGTGGACGGCTTCGGGCCGCACGAAGTCACCTGACGCAATTGCGTCAATAACTTCTAGGGGACCGACATCGAAGAACGCCATGATGCGACAAGGGCAACCTTCACCGCCCTCGATCTTCCAAGGGAATGCGCCAATGATGCAGCGCTGATTCAGAACCGCTTCAATGTCGCCGCCCACATTCTCAGCATGGATGCAGCCCTGTGGGAATGCGAGATGGTGCATCGGGAAGAGATCCTCTTTGATGCGCCGGCCGGAAAGGTGATGGGTGTACTCGTATTCACCAAAGTACTCAAGACAGGTCATTCCTACATGCTCTTCGAATCGCTTGGCGATGTCAGGACGCATGTGGCGGATCGTGGTGTTCATCGGGTGGTCACCTGATCCGGCGTCGATTCCCCACCATTGAATTTCCATTTCCATCATCCACTTGGCCAACTCCAGGCCACCGCCAGGATGCATCGTGAAGTAGCGCACGAGATCTTGTTGTGGTTGGCCCGTGTAGTACTTGTGATATCCGGTGTGGATGATGAGGATGTCGCCCTTCTTCACCTCTACCTTTGAGGTGATCATCTCGGGCGTGATGATGTCCCAGTCGCCAACGCGATCTGATACGTCGACAATTACGCCTTCGTGGATCAGCTTCGTCAGCGGCAACGACGCCATGTCGGCGCCTCCATCGGCGGCATGAATTGGGCCGTCAAGATGTGTGCCCGTATGCAGACTGGTCTCGATGCGCTGTGACACGATGCGATTCGTCTGCAACGTCTGGGTGTAATAGATCTGGCATCCGGGATAGCCGACCCATCCAGGCGTATGAATGCCCCAAGTGTGGGACATGTCGACGATCTTCATTTCATTTCCTTTCGTCAGCGCATGATGCGCAGGGATGCGACATCAGTGATTTCGGTGCCCCGCCCAGTTCGAATAGCTTCCTGAGCGAGGTAGTAAGCCAAAACAAGATCCTGCTCCACACTGCCAATCGACTTGAACAACGTCCGGCCCTCGGCAGCGGGTAGAGGAGGACGCATTAGGTAATTGCCGAGGGTAATTGCCGATGTGGCATCCCAGCCAAGTTCAGTGGCCTCGATGCAATCGCCCGACTCGTGGGTGGCATCCATGGTGTCGACAACAACTTCGTCACACGCGAGAAAAACCCCACCTCGTAGCTCACGATGCACGGGCATGGTGGATCCAATAGCCGCGATGAATCGCACCGATCCAAGCTCGTCACCTGACAGGAACGGCTCGTTATGCGAAGAAGTTGCGACATACAAGACATCGCACGAATTCATCACCTGACTCTGTTCAGAGACTGGGGTGACCTTCGTTCCCATCTCCACGGTCATCTCTTTGGCGTAAGCCTCACGATTGGCTGGCGTGGGACTATATACGAATGCCTCCGACACGTTGATAGCGCCAACGAGCGCCCGAAGGCCTTCCCTCGCCTCTTCTCCACTGCCGATGAGTCCCACTCGCTGAGGTGTGGTCCCTGCCCAATGACGGGCAGCAACGGACGCTAGTGAGGCAGTACGCAATCCGGTGATGCGTCGCCCATCGATTGTTGCGATCGGGTCGCCCGTTGACTGACGGAATAGATGTACGTGATAGCGAACTCGCTGACCCACTCGGTGGAATTCTTTATAGCCAAGGAGATCAAGATCGTCGATCAGCCCAGCCATGATGCGCATCCACGAGATGTCACCAATGACCTGTACGCGACCGGTCTTGATAGTTCCTTCACCGCACAGACGAGCAGTTTCGGCTGCCGCAGCGAGACCTACGGCCGATGTGGCCAAAGCATCCACATCATCTGGACCTAGCAGGATCACGGGCTGAACATCGTTCACGCGGGATTCCTTCCTGCGTAGAACAGCACGTCATCGTCCTTCGTCACGTCTAGGCCAGATGCGACTGCAGCGGAACGCAACTGGCCCATCTGTGCGGCGCTGATACGCATGTGGGGCTGACGGATCGGCCCGCCGTTATAGCCATTGAGCCACGCTTGGTACTTCCAGTGCATACGAGGCACCAAGCCGGTGTTAGCGACCAGCGGCGTGCACACAGTCGCGTGTGCGCGTCGGGCTGGCGCCATCTGCCAATACAGCTTCATGCCCTCATCCCACGTTGCCGGATCGCTTAGGAGCGCAAGCATCCGTGGGACATTGGGACCCATCCACTCATAGTTTGAGGTGCCCATGAACTTCATGCCGTAGTTGCTGACCCACGCGGGCGCATTGAACTCCAGTGGGTCCGTCACAATAACTTCGTCGTTGAATCGCTCAAAAACGGCTGCGATCCCACCTACACCAGGTCCACCGACCTCGTTCTTGATGCCAACTACCTCCGGTATTTCATTCACCATGCGTTCTAGTAAGGAGATGGGGAATCCGGCGGGGTGCAGTCGACCAAAGTTCCACTGGTCCATAGCAAAGATGAGCAGACCCAAATTGCCTGCTTCAGCGATCGCTTTCGTGAAATCGAAGACCGCGTCGATTGAGGGTGGATTGAAATACAGTGGATAAGAAGGCATCACCAAGTCAACACCCAGCGCCGCGGCTGCAAGAGTTGAAGCCACGGTGTCTTCTAGCGTGGGCTGGGACGCCTGCAAGATCGTGACAAGATCAGAACCCGCTTCCTCTACGACGATACGAGTGAACTCCTCCATCTCCGCAAGAGTGGTGCCCGCCTCAGAGACAATGAGCACGGCTGACATGCCATGCTCCTTCTCCTTGTTGACGTCGTATCGAATCGCCGTCTCGTTAAGGCGCGTCAGATCCGAAGTGAATGTCGGCTGCACACATCCAGCGCATCCCTGCAGATGGGTGCGCGCCCATTCACGCGCCTCGCCACGACCGTACTTCGCCATTCGACTCAGCCTTCCCATTTGGCGGACTTGCCCGCCCCTCGGCACATCGCTGCTAGCTCTAGTGCCGGCGCGAGTGCGGTCTGAACTACTTCCATCTCCTCGGCAACGGGTGCCCAGGCACTTTCTAACTCAGAAGTTGCACTGCCGGTCAAGAGCACCGGCACCTCGTGCGGAAGGTGTTTGAGTGCCATCGCACCCAGTCTGACTGCGTTGGCGACGTCATCGCCTGAATTAGCCACAAGAACTACCACATCGGCAACTCCGTGCAACTGAACTCGGTGTCCCATTGCAGCGCCGCTGAATCCCTCATCATCAGTACGCAACACAAGAGCATCCCACCCCTGCTCATGGAGTCCATCGCTCACGTGCCGCAGAGCAGCATCGTCAAACCAGACTAGGGTGCTATTGGCAACCTCATCTGCGAGGTCACGGACAATCTCTAGACCCCGCGTTGGTTCGGAGATCAATAACACGCCACTCACGCTGGGCCACCTTCATTGTCCTCAGGCCCCATCGGAGTAGAAAGTCCTTCTCCCACCTCAAGAGCGTTGGACCACGTGAGCGCTTCCAACGCGATGGCATCGAGAGTGATCGAACGCTCCTGCGCAGCCGAACGGATCTCCAGGCGTTCACCATTGCGGGTGCGAACTTTGCGAACAGTCACCGTAGTGAATTCATTGGAGATGACGAAGAAATCGGGGCCTTCGGTCACAGGAGAATCCGCAACTGTGGGAAGTCAATGAGCGTCTCATCGAGAACAACCCAGCGCGAGGCAAGTCGCAAGCCCTCAGGACGCCGCACAATGATGTCGAACCGCTCGGCAGTTATGTACTTTGGCATATCCGATTGCCTCACGCCGATCAACATCACATTGCTGCGTACGTCATACCGATCGGAATCTGTAGTGGTACGAACACGGATACTTGTGACGAAATGGCGAAAGCGAACGGGCGGGTTCTCCGCCCATGACAGCTCATAGATGTCTGGGTCAAGTCGCTTGAACCACTGGTTTTCCAACGACCACTTTGACTCGTCGATGAACATGACGCGATCGTCGTAGTGAGGGGCAAAAGGACTGTCAGGAGTACGCGGCACCGGAACCTTGTAGGTGAAATCGTCTTCAACGAGTTCCGCCCACTCCCAGTACCTACGTGAGTCCGCAAGTTCGGCTTCTTGCGCGAGGAAAAGATCCATCTCACGATGGACCTCAAGTGAAGCAAAAGTCTCTGTGACGGGCATGGATGTCATCAGTTCATACCTCTATCGAAGGGGTAGCCGCCTCGTCGACTTTCATGAGTTCATTCCAACGTCGATGGAACGCCCGCAAGGTGTGTTCGGTTCGATCACCATCGACCACGCGTCCCGGCCAGCCGACCTCAGGTGGCGTCAGTTTGTGGTGCAGACCACCAAGGTAATCAACTGGCTTGGTGCGCGCGTAGTCGCCCACTGAGGCTTCCGAAATGCCGACGAAATTCTCGGTGTCATCAAGTTCGAACATCCCCGAAGGTCCGTTTGTCCGCAGGTACGCAAGCGAGGAGAGCCGGCACCATTCGGGATCCGCGTTGCGCGGCTGAAGAAAGAACCAGACCTGTTCACTATGCGTGGCTGAGATTGGGTAACGAATGGTGATTCGGATGTAGCGAGCATGAAGGTCTGGGCCATCCACGTTCGTTTTGAAGTTCTCGATGAAAGACATGTTCGGAAAGATTGAGCCATGATTCACCGAAAGACAAGACATGAGGTCGGCCTGTTCGGGCGTGAGATTCCGCTCAAACTGCTCCCACATATCTTCGGGATATCCCCAAAAC
>JBIHZU010000165.1:0-4289 GCA_044240285.1 Candidatus Nanopelagicales bacterium
CCAGTCGTCGTCGACAATCTCCAGCCGGGCCGCCAAGGCCAACCGGAGGTCTGTCAGCGTCAGGAGCCATGCCTGGGCTTCGGCAGCGCTCAGGGTGACCTTGTGCCCGGCTCGCGCGAGGGTTTCTCGGGACGTATGGGCGTTGGCAATCTTCAGGTCCCGCAAGGAGCGCTCGGTGAACCGCCGGAACTCCGAGGCGGCCTCATCGTCATCTGAGTAGGCATCCGGGAACAATCTGGCCAGGGCAGGGTCGTCGGAGCGCTCAGCCCAAGGGTCAATGCCCACCATGGCGGCCATGGGGTCCAGTTCCGCCTTAGGGGCAAGCAAATCCGCGAGTTGGGCAACGAGAGAGCCAAGAAGTCCCTTTTCGAGGTCATCCAGCCGCAAGACGAAGCGGCCGGTCACTGTACGGCGGAACATCATTGATCCTTCTGCATAGTGGCCCATAGCCCATAGGAGTGCATGGCCTCAACATCGCGCTCCATTTCCTCCTTGGATCCGGAGGAGACCACCGCCCGGCCGTCGTTGTGGACCTGCAGCATGAGCTCCTCCGCCTTCTCCTTCGAGAACTTGAAATAGCTCATGAGCACGTAGGTCACGTAGGACATCAGATTGACCGGGTCATTCCAGACCAGAGTGATCCACGGCACATCGACTACCTCGTCGAGCAAGGGGCGCTCTAGATCTGCCGGGGCGGTCACCCGACCAGTATCCCCTGTCCAGATTGACGGTGAATCGTCATAGGGGGTTCACTCCTGAGACACTTGCCACCTAATGAGTAGCGCGAGTGCCCCCAACACGCGCCGCCGTTCGTGGGCCACGTTCACGCACCGCCCAGCGATCGACGGCGTGCGAGCTGTTGCCGCTCTCCTCGTCATTGTCTTCCACGCTGGCATGCCCGGGATGTCCAACGGCTTCGCGGGGGTTGATGTCTTCTTCGTCCTCTCCGGGTTCCTCATTACGTCGCTGATCGTGCGCGAACTCTGGTCGCGACGCCGCCTTGACCTACCTCAGTTTTATGCCCGACGCATACGCCGCTTGCTACCGGCGGCTTTGGTCGTTCTGCTCATCACGGCCGCGCTCTATGAGTTCATCGCATCACCCATCGACGTTCTCGACAATCGCATGTCCTTCGTCTTCGCCGCGGTCTATGTGTCCAACTGGTACTTCCTCGGGCAATCACAGGACTACTTCGCCGCCGATGCCAGCCCCTCGCCCGTTCTGCACTACTGGTCGCTCTCAGTGGAAGAGCAGTTCTACATCGTGTGGCCGATCATCGCGATCTTGCTGCTCGTTGGCCTACGCAAGCGCCCCCTGTGGGCTATCGGCGCCTTGGGTGCGCTCACAGTCCTGGGAGCAGCCGTCGCGGGCTGGATTGCCGGATGGTCCCCCATGTTGAGCTACTTCGGCACCTACAACCGCGCCTACCAGTTGTTCCTCGGGGCCACGTTTGCACTGGTGATCCTCTGGCGCGAGCAGCGCGAAGAAGCTGGTGGGCCCGTGGCGAAGCCACCTGCCTGGCGCATACCCGCAACGGTGTTGGCGGCGGTGTCGCTAGCCCTCTTGTTACTGATTTCCACCGATCTCGTGGGCAATTGGACGCCGTACTGGGTAGGACTCGTCTCCTGTTTGGCCACCGTCGGTATCTTGGCCGGTACTGAATACGCGGCCACGTCCTTTGTGGCGAAGGGCCTCAGCGCTCGCGTTCCGCGGCTCCTCGGCAAGTACTCCTACTCGATGTACCTGTGGCACTGGCCCGTCATCGTCTTGGGCGGACTTCTTCTCTTCGATTCGGCTAACCCCAGGGATTGGCCGCTCCCGTGGTTTGTCGTCGTTCCGGTAGTGATTGCGGTGACCATTCTGTTGGCCGCAGCCACGTGGTGGCTGGTCGAAAGCCGGGCAATGTCCGTCGGGCTTGGCAGCCTTAAACGCAAGCGTAATGTGATCTTTGCCGGACTTGCTGGAGCAGCCGTCGTTGCTTTACTCGCCCCTGTGGTGTTGCACGTCAACTCCTCAGTTGCGCAAGTGGTCTCGCAAGTACGCGACCAAACCGTTTCGGACATTCCACTCCCGACTGCCAAGCCGTCTCCAAGCGGAACTGCACAGACCGCACCGGTTTCGAAGGTTCTCCTCGTCGGCGATTCGCATGCAATGATGCTGATAGCGGCGATGGAGGACCTCTCCAAACAACAGGGCTTTGAGTTCGCCACGGTGACCCGGGCAGCATGTCCTTGGCCCGAGATCAAAGTCACGTCTCCGGACAATGGCGATGAGCTCGATTGCCAGTCCTTGCTCCGTGACCCAGCCCTCGATGCAGCAAAGGCCTTCAAACCCGACATCACGCTCCTCGTGTCAGGCTCTGTCATCATTCGAGGACTCATCCTCGACGGCAATACAGTTCGACCAGATGGCCCCGGGTGGCTAGACGCGATGGAGAGTGGGAGCGCCTCCTTTTTCTTCAAATTGGCAGAACATTCGAAGAACATCGTGGTGCTGGACCCGATTCCACGTACGGCTAACGACATGGTGCGGTGCCTCGTCGATGGCGGAAGTGCCGACAGTTGCGCCTCCCCCGCGCCTGCCTATCCCGGTGAGAGCGACCTGACTGCAATGTGGGAGCGCATAACGCAAAGAGCCGGACTAACCAACGTGAGTCTTGACGAATTCCTCTGCCCCGCAGGGATCTGTCCGGCCATGTATAACAACATTGTGACCCGTCGCGATATCCAACATCTCGCCGAGGATTACACCGTAGCGATCATTGATCAGATTGATGCGGAGTTGAAAAAGCAAGGTGTTAATTTCAAAGCTGGCACTGTGACCAAACCCAAAACCAGCGCTACGCCCTAACGACGGACAGCGAGAGTCACCACAGGGGAAATCGTGCGCAGGTAGGAGTTTGCGCTGGTGGCAATGAACCTGAACTGGATCTCGCGTGCGACGCGAGGAGTGAAGTGCGCGGAAGCACCGCCACCCAGGCTTTGTGCGAGCACACGAACATTGACCCACTCCCCCTTGACGCGTTTCTGCATAGTGACCTTCGTGCCCTTCGCCGCAGGCTGGATCACGGTGAAGATTCGCACATCCTGACCGACCTTAGGCGAGAGATTTGTTGCAGACGCTGTGACGGCAAAGCGCGCTCTTGTCAAGGTGCCTTCATTTACGCCCGGTAGTCGCCACCAGGAGCCAGCAACGCGAACCCACCAGTAGCCTTCCTGCTGGACGGTGGTGGTGAAGGTGGCCTTGCCCGTCGCGTCCGTGACTGCTTCAGCAATTTTGGTGCAGCACGCGTCGATCGTGGGCCCCCAATAAAGGGTGGCCACAGATCCCGCAGGCACCTCAGCTGACGATGATGCCTGCGCAGTGACCGTGATGGTGCGCCCGTAACGACTCACTTTGGGTGTCGTCACTGCCACTGTGGTGGGTTGCTGAGCGATTGTGCGGCCATACGCACCGAGTTCTGCATAAAAATCATCTTGAATGTCGGTGAGATTCCATACCGCGATGCCACCGATTTGATACTTATCAACGAGCGTCGAACGCGCAGCTGCTGATCGAGTGTCGGAGTACCAGACCTCACGCTTGGCATTGCACGCTCTTGAGCTCCACGTCGTCTTCCCGTTGGTCGTAACGGGGAACTTCCCGGCCACGTCTCGCTGAAGGTAGAAGTAAGTCCACTCCTGCGCATCCGAGTCCCACGTGAGACGACCATTTTGAAGTGTTGACCCAACAGAAACTGCGCGTGCTGCTGCCCCATCGGGAACGAGGGTGTCAAATGCAGGGTCATCGGGCACCCACCCAACTGGGCAAGTCCTGTCAGTCACATAGGCGTCCTGATCTGTGCGTGCCCACCAGTCGCGGCCGTACTGTGCGACCCCTATCCAGATCTTGCTGGCATGAGCGGCACCCACCGAAGCAACCGCATCGGCAGTAACTAGATCGGCAAAGAACTGTGGTCCGATCGGACCAGGGCGCGAGTAGCTGTAGTCGTAGGCCATAAGGCGCAGCCGATCGACAAATGGGGCGATCTCATCCCATGCATATAGCCAGTACAACGTGCCGGTCGGGTCCGAATAGATGGAGGGTCGATCCCCCGGCACAGTCGCGGAGAGTTTCAGATTTTGTGCATGAAGTTTGGTACTAAGAACTTTGATCATCTCGATCCAGCGCACTCGAGTGTTGGCCCAGGTGCTGCTGCCATCGCGCCAAGCAAAGTTCTCCCAGTCAAGATCCACGCCGTCGACCCCAGCCTGCACGGCCCAGTCGGTGATCTTTTGCGCATATGCTTC
>JBIHZU010000016.1:0-14326 GCA_044240285.1 Candidatus Nanopelagicales bacterium
GCGGCATCACCACGATGATGCCCAGTGCTGATGCGGAGTGGGTAGCCGCCGAACTCACTCGACGGTTTGGTCTACCACTGTGGTCGTTCACCCTGTCGGCGACTGATGCCAACAGATGGGCATTGCGCTTAGCCCGCATGGCAACTGGCAGATCCAAAGTCCTGTCATTCGCATACTGCTATCACGGGTCGGTCGACGAAACCTTTGCCGTTCGTGATGCCGATGGACGCACGGTGATTCGTTCCGGTGGAGTGGGAGCGCCCATCGAGATTACCCAGACGAGTAGATCCGCGGAGTTCAACGATCTTGCTTCGGTCGAAGAGGCATTGCGCCATGGTGATGTGGCTGTATGTATCACGGAGCCAGCACTCACCAACATCGGAATAGTGCTCCCAGAGCCCGGCTTCCTTGAAGGCTTACGCGAGATGTGCACTCGCTATGGAACCTTGCTTCTCATCGATGAGACGCACACCATCTCTGTCGGTCCAGGCGGTGCCACGACTTCGTGGGATCTCGTGCCTGACATCTTCGTTATCGGCAAGAGCATCGGCGGTGGAATTCCTACTGGCGCATATGGCATCACTCGCGAATTAGCTGACCGAATTAATACGCATGCAGAGGCGGACCTTATTGATGTGGGCGGAGTCGGCGGGACGCTTGCCGGCAACGTGCTCACGACAGCTGCAATGCGAGCAACGCTGGAAGAGGTTCTTACACCTCCAGCCTTCGATCGCATGATCTCTCTTGCAACTCATTTCCGTGAAGGCGTCGAAGCCACGCTGTTGCACTATGACATCCCGTGGTCAATCACTCAGCTGGGAGCACGCGCTGAGTATCGATTCACTCGGCCCGCGCCACGCAATGGCACCGAGTCTGCTGCCGCAGGTGCACCTGAGACGGAGGAGTACCTCCACTTGTTCATGGCTAACCGTGGGCTTTTGATGACCCCATTCCACAACATGGCCTTGATGTGTCCACAGACCACACTCGTAGACGTTGAAATGCATACTTCGCTGTTCCGAGAGGCTGTCGCAAAACTAGTCAATGCCGATGCAGTGCACGGACGATGACTTATGCATGAACTAGGTCGTTTCATGAATGACCACGTGATGAGTGCGTCGCAATTGCAATCTCAGTGTGAGGAAGCAAGATGCTGAAAAAGTTCTTCCTTTTTGGATTTTTGATGTTTCTCGTGCTTTTGATCGTTGGTGGATGGTTCGGTTATCAGGCGTACGTACATGGCACAAACACAGTTGCGATCCAACAACGACAGTTGCAAGTAATCGCGGCGTGGCAAACGGATCCGAGTGCAATGAAAATGGCGGCTGGAGGCAAAGGCGGAGTGACACCACCCGGGATCAGCGACACGATGCGCTCTCATGGCGTCGCGACGGCAAGTTCCTTTAGAGCTGCTGGCAAGAGCCTCACGATTACGTATGCGCCAAGCGCTTGTAATGATCTGCCGTATATCTACGACATCAAGCGCTCCCCGGGCCTCATCACCATTCTGGTCTATGCGGATACGTCTTGGTGGCCCGATGTCGCAGGTCTATGGAACCGCGTCACATCGTCGGGCGGCTGCACTGCGGTCGCACGACAGGCGACGCTGACCATCGTCTTGGATTCTCGAGTGGGAACCGATGCAGTCGTTGATGCTGCATCTGGCACCTCATTGACTCGCGACTCCTAGGATTTAGCCATGACCGTACGGGTATCACTGATCCAAGTGGACTGCTCAGACACCGAGCATCCTGACGACCGAGTTGTACGCGTCATAGACGATACCGTTGCTGCGTGCGCAAACGCCGACATGATTGTGCTCCCAGAGTTATGGCACGCTGGTGCATTTGCCATAGACGTAGCACGGCAGCATCAGCAGCCAATGGATGGACCACTGGTGAGTGGAATGCGAGCGGTTGCGGCTGACGCAAACACGTGGGTGTACGTGGGATCATTCGCAGAAGAATTAGCCGGAAATACCTACAACACTGCAGTGCTCATTGGTCCTAATGGAGATATCCGGGCGACCTACCGAAAGGTGCATCTCTTCGGATTCTCCGGTGGAGAGACGACTCTGATGACTGCGGGTGAGGACCTCGTGGTGGTTGATACACCGTTGGGCCCCACCGGTCTCGCGACCTGCTACGACTTGCGATTCCCAGAGATGTTCCGCCAATTGGTTGATAGAGGGGCGCAGAGTTTCTTGGTGGCGTCTGGTTGGCCCAGCCGGCGGATCGAGCACTGGCGGATCCTCGCGCGGGCACGAGCAATTGAGAATCAAGCATGGATGCTGGCTTGCAACGAGGTGGGCTCGCACGCTGGCGTGGTGCTCGGCGGCCACTCGATGATTGTCGACCCGTGGGGCGCGGTCGTTGCCGAAGGCGACAGTTCAGAATGCGTGGTGTCTGCAGAGATAGACCCTGATTATGTGACTGAAACTCGTCGGATTTTCCCGGTTCTCGCCGATCGCAAACTTTGACTGACTTAGTCGTTCTGGCTTGGGCGTGAATTGAGTCCAGCAAGATAGTCGTTGTAGGCACGCAACTCTGCGTTGTCGTCTCGGTCTGCTTGTCGATCGATGCGTCGAGCTTCACGGTCATCTGCTCGCGACCATTGGATGACCAAAGCAACCAACAGGAAAAGTGTGGGAATTTCGCCAAGCCCCCACGCGACTCCACCCCCGAAACGGGTGTCGGCAAGTGGATCGGGAACCCACGGCGGGCGGACCATGCCGAACCACTCAATGCCAAGAGGTGTATTTCCCATCATGATCACAACTGCAAACAGAGCATGCAGCGCCAAAGCCACAAGTAGAATGGCAAAGCGCGCCCAGTATGCAAGCGGCCGAGGCCGTGGATCAATTCCAATGATGATCCATGCGAACAGGTAGCCAGATGCCAGGAAATGCACCTCCATCGCAATGTGCCCGACATGACTTCCCATCAGCCAACCAAATAGGCCAGTGAAGTACAGCCCGTATAAACCAAGCACGTAGATGGCAAGTACAAAAATTGGGTTCGTCAGTAGCCTCATGAGCGGCGTGTGCAGGAACCACATCAACCATTCGCGAGGACCTCGTTCGGGACCCTTTGCAGGATGTAGCGCGCGTAGAGCCAAGGTAGCCGGAGCACCAAGCACCAGCAGGATCGGTGCAAGCATTGTCATGGTCATGTGTTGCACCATGTGCCAGCCGACAGATACCTGTGCGTAGGTGGCGATGCCACCGTTGGTTGTCCAAATGACGATGACAAGTCCGATAATCCACGCAATTGTGCGGCCCCAGGGCCAATGATCGCCACGGCGAAGTAGACGAATCACACCTGCGAGGTAGAGGCCACCGGCAACGAGCGCGCCGACGAAAAAGACAGGTTCCAGCCTAAATCCGAATGCAAGCGCATCCCAGGTGGGGGCCGGCGGGTAAAGGAATCCGAGCAGGGTTTCACCGATCGTGGGGAGTCGTGTTTCGACTCTTGGGTATGCGCTCAGAGCCAATGTCACACCCAACGCGAAGGAGAGCGTGATCAGGCCAATCTCCACACTGAGCCAACGGATAAACACCGACCGGTTGCCCGAGGACTTTTCATCGGGCAGACGGGGAATCAGCCGTTTGCGGATCACTGCCGCTACGAGCACTAGCACGACGAGAAGGAGAACTTTGAGCAGAACCACCTGACCGTAGCCAGTAGTCCACAACTGAGTAGCGTTGTCGAGTCGAGTATAGGCATTTGCGAGTCCGCTGGCTGCGAGTAACAACACACAAATAAGAGCCAAAACGCCAAACTTGCGCGCAGCGCTGGCCACATTGAAACTGCTCTTCCCGGCTCGTGCGAGTATCCCGTGAGTGACTATGGCGATGAGTGGTCCGAGCCACAACACAGCAGCGATGATGTGAGTGACACCAGCCGAAATTGCCAATGCGTGGTCGCCGAGACCAGATCCGTGCCCAGATAGTGCCGGAATAACGCAGGCGCCAACTGCAATAACTAACCAGAAGGCTGTGATGCCGGTCGTAGAAGTTAAGGCTGCCCCGATAGCGACCACCGTTACTACGATCGCCACTATCGCTAACGATCGAGTTTGGGGGATTTCCATGGCGAATGTTCCTGCGATGCCTGGAGAGAGGGCTTGAGACAGCGGTATGCCGAGTACGAGTGCGAGTGTGAAGAAGAGTTGCACGATAGATAGAAACGCCCAAGCTGCTGCGGCGCTCACGGCGCGCAGTAAGTCTCCCCGGCCACTGTGCGACACCACGCCATCGCGAGATGAGAGTGCCAAGAAAGCTGCAGATACGAGCCACCCCACTGTCAGTGCGGCAGCGATATCTGTGGCAAAACGTACGATCGGAAGCCCCCACGTAACTACTGCTCCGGGGTCGGGCAGACCTTCGGCGGCAGGCGTGTAACCGCCACCCGCAAGGGTGAGCGTCGCAAGGAGCGCGACGATCGCTGTTGCTACGACGATCGCGGCAGTCATGCGAATTCGGGCGTGATTACGCCGATCCGCGATGGAAAGGGCCGGCTCGGTCATTTCAGCGGCGGCGGGCGATGAGCGCGATAATCGCCACGACTGCGAGAACAACTATGGCGATTCCAGCGATGATCCAGCCCGGCGAAGACGTGCTGCTAACGGGGTTGGTATCGGGAGACGCGGTAGGTGACGCGGCGCCTGAGGAGTTAGTGGGACCGGGAGAAGATGTTTGCGTGGGCTCAGGCTCGGGTGATGGGCTTGGACTGGGCTCCGGCGAGGACGACTCTGAAGTCGGCGTTGGGGAAGCAGAAGAGGACGTCGGCGTTGGGGACGGCGACGCCATCACGTAGCTAAAAGTGATCGCTCCACTTACCGGATGACCATCCTGCGAAACAACGCGGTAGGCCACTGTGTAGGTGTTACCGGGAGCATCGGCTGGCCAAGGGAGAACGACGGTGGATCCGGCAACGCTGACTCCTGCGATAGAGACAGGCTCACTTTCAGCGTTAGAGATACTGAAATTTACGAAATCTGGGAGCAGTTCTTCCTCGAACACCAAGGTGACCTGCGCAGGGGGAGCGGCGAGCTCGGCGCCATCGCGAGGATCACTGGACACTAGGCGCGTGTGCGCCGAAGCAGGTGCCATGCCACCAAATACGAAAGCGGCCACGATCAGTGCAACAAGGCTGAGTGACAACTTAAATTTCTTCACGGGCCTAGCCTACGCCTGCCACTGCGGGGATGTAGCGCCTGTCAGGCGGTATTCGTGCTGGAAAGCGCGGACATGCCCCGCCACTGCTTCCACGTGTAATTCCAGAAGCCGTAAACATCTTCGTTGGAGACCATAACGGGTGATCCGTCTGCCTCGACAACATCACCCACACGGATGTTCTGGTACATCCACTTCGAGTCCGCAGCAGACATGTTCGTGCAACCATGAGAAATGTTGGCCTCACCGAGCTGGTAGTTCCATGGGGCTGAATGAATGAACTCACCGTCCCACGTAATTCGCAGCGCGTAGTCCACACGGATCTTCCAGCCCTTTTTGGGCTCCGGATTCCACAGAACCTTCAATCGGTAGCCGTACTTCTCAGAGATGACCTTGATGCCGCTTGCTGTATCAAGACCGGCCCGGCCGCTGGAGATCGGGAACGTCTTGATTTTCTCATCGTCTTTCCAAATCACCATCTTGTAGTCAGCAATTCGAGTTCGGATGACGACCTTCGGACCGGTTTCGAATTTCATGGAAAAGTTCGTGCCCCAGACGCCAGCCGCACCCTGCACGTCCGAAAGATTCGCTTGGACAAGGACCTTGGCATTGGCCGGCCAGTAGTTGCGAGGCCTGAAACCAATTGTGGAGTCGTTTATCCAACCCCAGGACGATGGCCCGATTGGCTTCGCCGAAGTTACAGATAGACCCGCTTCGACAGCGGCCTTGTATTTGTCCGTGATGGGCCGAGAGAATTCGATCCGAATCGGAATACCGACGCCGTACTTGCACACCAATCTCGGGCACTTGGCGGCGTCAGGCAGTGGGCGAATTGTTCCCCCGAAGGTGCTCTCGGCTGCCTCTGTAGAAAAACGGATGAGGGCTTTCGACCCATCGGCGGCAATCACACGAACCCAGTAGCGGTGGGAGGGCGCCAAGTCGTTGTAGACCCAAGTCCGACGTAATTTGCTGGAGAGCGCAATCGGGAACTGGACCACGGGCTCATCAATAGTCTGTAGAAACACTTGTGCCCCAGTGGGGACGTTACGGATCTTGAGATCAGAACCAGCGGGTACCTTGACATCCTTTACTAGAGGCTCGTTATTGATGGTGAACTGCACGTCATGGACCTGATTGGTCGTCGGAGCATTAAGTCTCTGACCCGCAGAGGCAGTGGCAGGCACGGCCACTAGACCCGCCGCGACGGCGAAGGCGACGGCAACAAGTGTCAGCTTCTTCATGATCCTTCTTCAAACCCATAAAACACGGTCATATTCCATTAACGGTACCCCGAGGGCCCGCACCAAGTCATTTCCGAGCCTGGCGTCTCTGGGTCTCACCACACATCTCGGGGATTTTCCTCGGGGCGGGCTGCCTTTAGAACACCGACTCTGGTAGTTCCATGATGTCTAGGGATGTGCCCTCGGCCACACTCCGCTCCGCAGCGAGAAGGGGTAAACGGTTCGCAGCAAACCAGCGAGCGATGGCGACCTTGCCGTTGTAGAAGTCGGTATCACTTGGTGCTGTGCCCGCGTCGAGTGCTGTGAGAGCGACTTCGGCTTGCTTGATGAGCTGCCAGCCAATCATCAAATCTCCGGCACTCATGAGCAGACGGGTGGTGTTGAGACCGACGCGATAGATCTCCTGTGGATTCGTCTGCGAGGCCATCGCCCACTGGCCGAGGGAACCGATTATGCCTTGGACATCCTCGAGAGCCTTGCCAAGTAGGACGCGTTCAGTCGCTAGTCGCCCGTCGCCATCGTCACCCTTTACGGTCTCGGTGATCTGCGCAGCGATGTAGAAGATCGCCTTGAATTGGTCGCGCACCATTTTGCGGAAGAAGAAGTCCAGCCCCTGAATCGCGGTTGTGCCTTCATATAAGGTGTCGATCTTCGCATCGCGGATGTACTGCTCGATCGGGTAATCCTGTAGATAGCCGGAACCACCGTAGATCTGGAGTGATTGCGAGAGAAGTTCATACGAACGCTCGGACCCGACCCCCTTGATGATGGGAAGCATCAGGTCATTGATTCGCTCCGCAAGATCGATGTCGATTCCCTCAACACCAGCTTGGCCCAGGAAGACAGTGTCCTGCCACATCGCGGTGTAGTGCACGAGTGCACGAAGACCTTCAGCGTAGGCCTTCTGCATGAGCAGGCTACGGCGCACGTCTGGGTGATGAATGATGGTGACGCGCGGTGCAGTCTTGTCGGTCATCTGGGTCAGATCCGCACTCTGGACTCGAGTTTTCGCGTATTCGAGCGCGTTGAGATAGCCGGTGGACAACGTGCCGATTGCCTTGGTACCAACCATCATGCGTGCGTATTCGATCACGAGGAACATCTGGGCGATGCCGTCGTGTACGTCACCGACCAGCCAACCGACTGCAGGCTCTTTCTCGCCGAACGTGAGCTCACACGTTGTTGATGCTTTGAGGCCCATTTTCTTTTCGACGTTGGTGGCGTAAACGCCATTGCGCTCGCCGATTACGCCGCTGGGAAGGTCAACATGGAACTTCGGCACGAGGAACAAGGAGAGCCCCTTTGTGCCCGCACCACCCGCACCTTCGACACCAACCGGACGGGCAAGGACAAGGTGAATGATGTTGTCAGACATGTCGTGCTCGGCGGAGGTGATGAATCGCTTCACTCCCTCGATGTGCCAACTTCCATCCGCTTGCGGCAAGGCCCTAGCACGACCTGCGCCCACGTCAGAGCCAGCATCGGGTTCGGTGAGCACCATGGTGGCGCCCCATTGCTGATCCACCATGAGTTGTGCCCAGCGCTTCTGATCATCATTGCCGAGGCGATCTAGGACATTGGCGAATCCAGAGCCAGACATGTACAAGAAGGCGGCCGGGTTCGCGCCAAGAAACATTTCGGCGGCAGCCCAACGCATCGACGGAGGCGTACCTGCTCCACCCATGTGTGGGGGCAGATCTAAGCGCCACCATTCGCTATCCATGAGTGCACGGAATGACTTTTTGAACGGCTCGGGCATCCTTACGCTTGCAGTGGCCGGATCGAAAACTGGCGGGTTTCGGTCAGCACTGACAAAGGAATCCGCCAACGGGCCAACAGCGAGCCGCTCGATCTCCACGAGCGCATCGCGGGCCGTGTCGGTGTCCATGTCGGCCAGTGGTCCGTGTCCGAGCCGGTTCCCGAGGCCCTGCATTTCGAAGAGGTTGAACTCGATGTCGCGGAGGTTTGCCTTGTAGTGCGTCATGTCTGCTCCTGTATGCGGGTTACTCACCAGTAACTCTATAATGCTACTCATCAGTAACATTTGCAAATCTCTGGACTAATTATTTCCGTCCAATTCAGCGGCGTGGTGGATCCGATGCGGCAGCCCCTACCCTGTACGGATGCCCACTAGGCCGTGGATCGGTTCCGTCACTCCGGTGGCCCCCCCTCCCGAAGCATCGCCCAGACTCCGCAATCTTGTTTACGCCGGATTCGTCACCGGGATTTGGGCTGGAGTCATTTGCCTTATCGGCTATGGCTTTGGCCGGCTAGCTGGAGTCCCCTTCGAAGTGAAGTCGCCGATGTCGAGCGACCTGACTGTGGTGCCGTGGTTCTTGGTGCTCTTAGAGCCCATCGTGGTGGGCTTGTTGGCCGGACTGTTGGCGTCTCTTTTGCTTGGTCGACGATTTGCGCGGCGGCTGGTTTTTTGGACTGGCACTCTGCTCGCTCTCGCCTCGCTCCTTAGCCCCCTCTTGCAACCTGACGAAGTGCTGTGGTCGACTCGCGTGTGGCTTTGTGTGCTACATGTCATCACGTGGTTCTTCATCGTTCCGCAAGTAGCGCGCATCGTGGGTGACAGTGAACCTGGTGCGAGCGTTCCGCGCACCTAGACTCAAGGAATGAGTCGAACCTTCGCATCCTTGAAGGTCCCCGACTATCGCCGCTACATCGGTGCGCAGCTCGGCGCCAACACGGGCCTATGGATGCAGCGTGTGGCGCAGGACTGGCTCGTTCTCCAAATCACGGATTCCTCCGGTGTTGCAATTGGGTTTGTAACCGCCCTTCAATTCCTGCCATTTCTCTTTGTCGCTCCATGGGCTGGTGTGCTCGCTGATCGCATCTCACGTCAGGTTGTGCTGGTCTTCACCCAAAGTCTGCTAATTGCACTATCAATCGCTATGGCTCTATTGGTCGTGACAGATAGCATCACGACGACGTGGATCTATGTCTTCGCCCTGCTTTCGGGCGTCGCAGCTGCAATCGACAGCCCAGCACGACAGGCGATACTTGGAGATGTTGTTGGGCAGGAAAATCTAGTTAACGGCGTTGCACTCAACTCCGTGGCATTCAATATCTCGCGAATTCTTGGACCAGCGATCGCTGGAGTCCTCATCGCTTTGTGGGGCACCAGCGAGGTATTTGTGATTACCGCAATCTTGTTTGGACTGTCACTTGTGCTCCTTGCCAAGATGAAGTCCATTACTCATCCACGTGACCATGCCACCACACGAGGAAATACAAAACCCACCTTGGGGCAGGGGCTTCGCTTCGTGGGGAGCGACAGCACAATGCTGTTTTGCATGCTTGCTGTTTTCATCGTGGCGACTTTCAATCTGAACTTCCAACTCACCACCGCGCTCATGAGCACCGTCGAGTTTGGCGGGGATGCGGCGGCGTTCGGCATTCTCACAACGGTCCTGTCGCTGGGATCCCTACTAGGGTCGCTGCTTGCAGCACGACGCAAAAATGTCCGGATCCGTCTCGTGGTGGCTGCCGCCGTAATACTGGGTCTGGCATCAGCCTTAACCGGAATCATGCCCACTCGACTCACCTATGCGCTCGCGCTTCCCCTGTGCGGACTTTTCGCGATGACGTTTACGACAGCTGTTCAGTCCTATGTCCAGGTGCGAACTCCAGCCCACATGCGTGGCCGGGTCATGGGGATATACACGGTCGTGTTCTTCGCGGGAACACCTGTTGGCGCGCCCCTCATTGGCTGGGCCTCAGATCACTTCGGCCCAAGAATTGGTCTGATCGGCGGTGGCGCACTGAGTGTGGCAGGCATTCTCATTTTGGTGATGTGGCTTATGCGGAGGATGCGACGGCATATGAATGCGATATGAGTGAATTGCGGGCATCATCGCTTAGTTGATTTAAGAGATGCAACCAGTCAATCGCCCAAACCGAAATGCATAGCGCCGTGGCGTTCGCCCGAATTGTCAGGTCCAGATTATTAGCGGCGGTCAAAACCTGCGACAGATCTACGGGGAGTGGCTCAGACACATCTGCTGCGTCCAGTGGGAGGGAGGTTGGTTGGGCTGTGGAGCACTCCGTGGCGAGTTGATTCCACACTACCTCTGATACGTGCTGTGATGTGAGTAGCGCAGACTTGAGTGAGTTGGGCAACGTCACGGCTTCTCGTTGCACGATGTGACTTAACAGCTTTCCGTAGGACATCAATGCTCGGGTGGAATCACCCACACGCATCCACGGGCCGAGACGACTTCCATTCCCGCGCTGAACCAGTGCGAGATCGATAGCCTCAGTGCTGTTGGATAGATCGAGCCGCGCTTTGGACTCGCAGGCATCAATTTTCTCGATCGAAACATCACCTGCGAGCACACTCACGGCCGTTAATGCCATGCGGGCACACGAGCGAACGGCGACGGCCGTTGTGCGACCAAGAAATCCCATGACACCGCGGGGCCACATCAGGACGGCACAAAGGATCGCGACGAACGCACCGAGCCCCATATTTTCTAGGCGCGTTAGACCAAGGATCAAGTCTCTTGGCCACTCGATGAGTGCAAAAGCGATCAGAACCATGGCTGAGAAAGCTGTCTGGGACACGGCGACGCTACCTAGGGAGCCCGGTGCCCAACCGACGATCAAGGCCGTGGCAGGAAGTAGAACCCACAACAGCCACTGCCAATTGGTGACATCGGCGAAGAGAATGACGCCCGTGCCAACAGTGGCACCCACAGCTGTGCCCCAGACGACTTGCCATGCAGCGCGCCGTGTCGACAACACATCTACCCGTAGAACCGCGATCACTCCTAACAGGACCCATAGTCCATATGTGATTCCGGCGAAATGCACTACACCGGCACCGATAGCGATAGCCACGCTCCCGCGCACTGCGCTGAAAAGCCATGGTGAGTGTGTGTTCGCATTGAGGGTCAAGTCCTGCCACCATGGGCGTACCTGCTCCGTACGGTCATTCATCGGATCAATTGCTGCCCCTCGTACGTCATAAACAAGACCTGCTACTTGGGCGGTGAGCATGGATACGACTCGAGTCGCGTGTGCTCGTTGGAGCTCGGCCACAATCGTGTCAGCAGAGGTGTGCGCTGCGGCCTGTGCCATCACCCATTCAGTGCAACTGTCGTAATGCGTATCAATGAGCTGCGGGAATACAGCGATATCTGGCAACGGTGCTGAAGAGTCGTGTAGCGCACGGGCAGAAGTCTCCATGGCATTGCCAGAGTTCATCCCCAGAGCGCGTGTCCCTGGAATGATCGACCGCGCTTGCCGTACCAAAACTAATTGCATCTGGCGTAACACGCGTACACGGACGACGAGCTGCATCAGTGCTCTGTCCCGCCGCGAGACTCCTGCTGGACGGAATGGCTGTCCGCCGAACTCGCGGTGTACGGCGGAAACTGCCTCCTGCACATCCTGTTCGGCTGCCTTAAGTGCCGCGTTGTTGGAGAGATCTCCCCATGCGAGTCTCGCGAGGTGCGACATCGCATCTAGTGCACCGGCGATGCCATCGCGTACGTGACGACGCCGGTCAGTGGGGAGAACAAAAAGTAGGCAGAGTGCTGAAACTAGCGCGCCCGTCGTCAGGCCGGTGAGAATCGATGGCAACTGTTCAAGGGTGGCCGACGATGTAACGGCTACAGCGAGTTGCGAGATGACAATGGGGGCTCCCGCGGCCACGAGTCCACGCAGCACCCCGACGAAGAACAGGAAGAATCCGAGCACGAGGGTCACGAGTACGAGCAGGAATAGATTAAATGTGGAGGCCATGCCGATCACGATCACCGGAACGCATACGGCTCCTGACACCAAGCAGGCTAGGAGACGGACTTTCGCGGTGCCTGCAAAATCGGCGGTGCCCACGGCACTGGTGAGAAAGAACAGTCCGAAGGGAATGCCGATGGGGTCTGAAAGAACGTGCAGGAGGACGACCAGAATTATCGGCGTGCCGATGGCCAGCCGAATGCCACGCCGGAGAGCGAGTCGCCCCGGATCGTGGATCGTGAGCCCCGCTTCCTTCACAAGTGGTAAACCTACGCGATTCGTACGAGGGGGTCGCACGCTTTGTGCGCCCATTCCCGGTAGCCTCACCCTGTGCTGCTATCTGACCGCGATCTACGTGCCGAACTCCAGGCTGGCCGAGTTGGCCTCGACCCCTACGACGAGGGGATGATTCAGCCTTCGAGCGTCGACGTGCGACTCGATCGCTACTTCCGGGTCTTTGAGAATCATCTTTATCCACACATCGATCCGGCTGAAGAACAAGCCGATCTGACCCGGTTGGTGGAGACCGGGCCGGATGAGGCGTTCATCCTGCATCCGGGTGAGTTCGCGTTGGCGTCTACGTACGAAGTCATCACGCTCCCCGACGACATCGCCGGCCGCCTTGAGGGCAAGTCGTCGCTGGGTCGGCTCGGACTCTTGACGCATTCCACTGCCGGTTTCATCGACCCAGGTTTCTCTGGGCACGTCACTTTGGAGCTGTCCAATGTTGCGACGCTCCCGATCAAGTTGTGGCCGGGCATGAAAATCGGGCAGTTGTGTCTGTTCCGGCTGTCCTCACCAGCAGAGCATCCTTACGGCTCGGCGGTCTATGGCTCGCGCTATCAGGGGCAGCGTGGCCCGACACCGAGTCGTTCATTCGCGAACTTCCACCGCACGCAGATATAGGTGAGCGAAGCCACGGGTGAGGTTAAGCCCCGCTCGAAATTGCGAAAGTGGCTCCCTAAGACGATCTTGATGATCGGCGGCCTTGTCGTCGTGTACCTGCTCTTCACGCAGGTCTTCTCGAAGTTTGGTGACTTCGAAGCCGGCTTCGAGGCTGCGATGTCGATTCCAGTGGGATGGTTTATTGCCATCATCGTCACTTCGCTGTTCAGCATCGCTGTGTATCCACTCACTGCGAATGCAGCAGTACCAGGACTTAAGTACAAGCCTGCATTCATTGATCGTCAAGCTGGGCTGCTCATCTCCAGCGGAGTCCCGTGGGCAGGAGGGCCACTCGCAGTCGGAATGCAGTACAAGATTCTCGACACGTACGGCGTTGAGCGAAAGCGGGCTGCAGCTGCAGTTGCGGCCGATGCTGTATGGACATACATGATGACGTTCGGTTTACCCGCGCTGAGTTTACTTCTGCTCTTTGTGATCGAGAAGAAAAGCATCGGCACCGCCTATGAGATTATTGCGATCGTCGCCGCAGGGATATTCCTCGTGACAGTGGGCGTGATTGCAATCGCACTACGCAGTGCCAAGGGGGCTGCCAAAATAGGTGCACTTGCGGAAGTTCCAGTACGTTGGGCATTCGGCATTGTCAAGAAAACGCCACCCGATATTCAGACCACAGTCATTGGATTTCATGCGACTGCCGCAGAC
The DNA here is from genome assembly GCA_044240285.1 of Candidatus Nanopelagicales bacterium. GTDB lineage: Bacteria > Actinomycetota > Actinomycetes > S36-B12 > S36-B12 > CAINMH01. The sequence goes on from JBIHZU010000016.1 coordinate 13,774, forward strand.
ATGATTTCCAAGCGTTGGTGGCCGATTACTTGGACAAATGTTCTTGCCCAGTTGTCACCGATGCTGGTGATCTTTGCGGCGTTGTTTGGGATGGGTGGATTTCCGGGCGAACTATCGGTGCTCGAAGTTTTCGTCGCCTACTCAGTCGCGCTTTTGCTTGCATCCGTGCCACTGGCACCTGGCGGTCTTGGAACAGTTGATCTTGCCTTGATTGGCCTACTCGTACTATTTGGCGCCTCATCTGGTCATGCGACGGCGGTCGACATTATCTGGCGGGCATTCCTGTACTTCCCGCAAATGATTGTTGGCATCATGGCACTTCTGTGGTTCTTCTGGGACCGACGCAAGGGCCGACCCAAGGTAGCTCCGTTCGGTGCTTAGCGCTTGACGGAGTTGAGCAGGAGCGTGGCCACGTCGATTACCTCGAAGCCTTCTGCTTCGCCACCCTGCTGACGAGCAGTGACGGCGTCATTGAGCATGACGTTGCAGAACGGACACGCGACTGCAACCTTGGCAGCACCAGTGTCGATTGCTTCGTTGCCGCGGTTGACGT
>JBIHZU010000017.1:0-14240 GCA_044240285.1 Candidatus Nanopelagicales bacterium
GGGAAGACCGTGTCGGGGGTAATGAGCCACAGCGACGCGATCAGAAGCGCGGCTCCGAGGATCCCACCCACGATCGCGAGTGCAATGGGAAGGCGTCGCAGGCGTTTAGCGGCTAACGCGAGAGCGGCACCTGCGGCAAACTCCCAAGCGCGGCCGAGGGGCCCATAAAAGCCCATGAGCCAATCAGGTAGCCACGTGACCGGGGAGCCCGATGCTTCAAGCAACATCGCGGCGAGCGATGCCGCACCAAAAAGCACCACGATGATCATGGGCAGTCGACGAAGTACGCGGACCTTGCGAGCAAGCAGCCATCCGATGAGCAGAAGCGCAGGAAAGACCAGGTAGAACTGTTCTTCAACTGACAACGACCACGTGTGCAACAGCGGGTTGAGTTCGGCAGCAACGTCGAAGTAGCCACCCGTGGTTGCAAAAATGACAAAGTTGGCCACCATCGCCATCGCGCCAAGGCCGGTGGCTGCCGCGTTTTGCTGCGAGCCGAAGGGTGGTAGCAAAACCAGGGCGGCAAGAACCGTCAGAGTCACCATGACGGCCAACGCTGGACTCAATCTTTTGAAGCGCCGAAGATAGAACGTGCCCAAGCGAATGCGGCCGCTCGAATTCCATTCGCGGTGGAGCATTGCAGTGATGACGAAGCCGGAAATGACGAAGAACACGTCTACGCCGACAAAGCCGCCTGGAATCGGCAGACCGGCATGAAATGCCACGACCACACCCACGGCGATCGCTCGCAGGCCCTGAATATCGAGGCGCCGATTACTGTCCTTGCTCACCGAACAAACCGTACCTTGGCCACCTCATGCGAGGCGAAATTGACCCATGAAAGGATCAGGTATGCCCGTTGTCTACCTCGTACGTCACGGTCAAGCCTCCTATGGCGCCGAGGACTACGACGTTCTCTCGCCTATCGGTCACGAGCAGAGCGCCGTTGTGGGACGAGAGTTGCAGCGTCGCGGAATCACGTCACCTCAGGTTGTGTGTGGAGACTTGGTGAGGCAGCGCAACACAGCACTCGGCATCATCGATTCCGCACGCTTCGAATCCACTATGACCATTGATCCACGATGGAATGAGTTTGACCACCCTGACATGCCGTTACCCACGACAGGTGCGGGTGATAGTTCTGACTTTCAACGGCGCCTTGACACGGCACTGGAGAGCTGGGTGCGTGAGGACAACCTCGACGGGTGGCGCGGTTTTCAGGACCGGTCCTTCGACGCGCTCATGGATTTTGCTGGCACTCTCACCGCAGGGGCTACCGGGCTGGCCGTCACGTCAGGCGGTGTCGTCTCGGCGATCGTCTCGCGGATCTGGGGCCTTGATGCGCAGGGGACTGTGCGTATCAATCGAGTAGTTGCCAATACCTCTTTGACGTCGATCGTTTTTGGCCGTCAGGGAATGAATCTCCTCAGCGTGAATGACCACTCACATCTTCAGACCAACCGGAACCTGCTGACCTACCGGTAGGGAAACTACTCTGCTGTTGGAGTGGGGCTGAGCAGGTGAGTTTCGTCGTACACCTCGACTGCCTTAGGGCGCAGCACTTCCTCGTGGCGGGACCAATGGTGCCCGCAGAAGAGCAAATCTCCAGAAGGCAGTACGACGCGGACATAGGCCTGCGCGCTGCAACGGTCACAACGATCGTGAGCAGTCAGCTTCGTGGGTGCCAGCGTCTGGGTCATGTGCTCAGCCTCCTGGTATGCGGTGTCGGTCGGTGTATCTGTACTAACAGTCTTACATCCCAGCATTGTTCCCGCTGATTGAGACCAATCGTGTCTTTCGGGTGTGACACCCAAGTTACAGATGGGGCCACAGGGGTGTGACCCCCATCACATTGCTTGATTCAGGGCTGTTTTTGGGCGGCGTGGCCCCGTTCCGCGAGGTAGTCGCCTAGGTAGAGTCGACTGGCCATGGCAGCCGAACCCAAATCCAGGACCCGCGTTAAGGCCCCCGCGCCTGAGGGCGGGTCGTACTCTGCAAAGAATCTTGCAGTGCTCGACGGCCTCGAAGCAGTCCGCAAGCGTCCGGGCATGTACATCGGATCAACAGACCATCGTGGCCTCATGCATTGCGTCTGGGAGATCATCGACAACTCCGTCGATGAGGCCATCGCGGGTCACTGCAAGCTCATCACAGTGGAGCTTCAGGCTGACGGCTCTGTGTCGGTAAGTGATGATGGACGTGGCATTCCCGTTGATGTGGAGCCGCGCACCAAGTTGACCGGTGTCGAGGTGGTCATGACGAAACTGCATGCTGGCGGCAAGTTCGGTGGCGGCTCCTACGCAGTCTCTGGCGGCCTGCATGGCGTGGGAGCGTCAGTGGTCAATGCCGTGTCGTCACGGCTTGACGTCGAAGTCGACCGTGGGGGATCCACGCACGCAATGTCGTTCCGGCGCGGAACTCCCGGCGTCTTCGATGGCGACGGCCCTGATGCCGAATTCACCAAGCGCAGCGGTCTGACGGTGGCGGGCAAGGTGCCCCGCGGCCGCACAGGCACGAGGGTGCGCTGGTGGTACGACCAACAGATTTTCATCAAGGACGCCGCCTACGACTTCGATCTCATGCGGGCCCGTGCGACCCAGTCGACTTTCCTCGTGCCGGGGCTCACGATCACTTTGACTGACTCGCGGGATCTCAGTGACATCAAGACTGAGACCTTCCAGCACAAGGGCGGCATCGCGGAATACGTCGAGTCCATCTCGTCGGGTGAGGCGATTTGTTCGGTGGTGCGCCTGCAGGGTGAGGGCAAATTCCATGAGACCGTGCCAGTTCTAGACACCAAGGGCCACATGACGCCGACTGAGGTTGAGCGCGAAGTGACTGTCGATGTGGCAATGCGTTGGGATTCTGGCTACGACACCGATGTGCGTTCGTTCGTCAACGTGATCGAAACGCCCAAGGGTGGCACACACATTGCCGGGTTTGAGCGGTCGTTGGTCAAGGTGGTTAACGAGCAATTGCGTGTCGCCAAGGCGCTCAAGGCGAGTGAAGACAACGTCACGAAGGACGACATTCTTGAAGGACTCACCGCGGTGGTGACCGTGCGCCTAGCCGAGCCGCAATTCGAGGGCCAGACGAAAGAGGTGCTCGGCACCCCAGCGGTGAGTCGGATTATGGGCAATGTTGTGTCTAAGGAACTCACCTCGTGGTTCACGACTCCACCGCGTGGTGAGAAGGCTAATGTGCGTCTGGTCCTCGACAAGATCGCCAACGCGATGCGTGCGAGGGTCGCGGCCCGCACGCATCGCGACACGCAACGACGTAAGACCGCCCTAGAGTCTTCCGCCTTACCAGCAAAGTTGGCAGATTGCCGAGCAAACGATGTGGAGCGCACCGAACTCTTCATCGTCGAAGGCGACAGCGCTTTAGGCACTGCGAAGGTGGCGCGAAACGCGGAATACCAAGCACTTCTGCCGATCCGCGGCAAGATCCTCAACGTCCAGAAGTCGTCGTTGTCGGACATGTTAAACAATTCCGAATGCGCATCCATCATTCAGGTAATCGGCGGCGGCTCGGGCCGGTCCTTTGATCTTGAGGCGGTGCGCTATTCGAAGATCATCGTGATGACTGACGCTGATGTCGATGGGGCGCATATTCGCTGCCTGCTATTGACCCTCTTCCATCGCTATCTCACTCCTCTGCTGGAAGCCGGGCGGGTTTTCGCGGCAGTTCCGCCCTTGCATCGCATCGAAGTGATCAATGCTGGCTCGAAGGCAAATGACGTGATTTATGCCTACAGTGATGGCGAGATGCACGCGATCACGGCGGATCTGAAAAAGAAGGACCGCAAAATCAAAGATCCGATTCAGCGCTATAAGGGCCTCGGTGAGATGGACGCGCATCAGTTACGCGAAACCACCATGCAACCTGGGCTACGCACCCTGCGCCGGGTCACCATGACTGATGCGGCAGTTGCCACGGAGGTCTTTGATCTACTCATGGGCTCCGATGTCGCTCCCCGCAAGGAGTTCATCGTCGAGGGGGCTGCGTCTCTCGAGCGTTCTCGGATCGACGTCTGAGTTCGCATGGATGTCAATGCCGCGCTACAACGCGAAATCGCGGGTGAGCAAGGCGTCGCGGACGGACTGTATTCCCGGCTTGATGCCGTTCGAGAGCGTACGAGTAGCGAACTCGAGCATGCACGTAACGACATCACGACGGGCACACCTGCTTCGCGGGTGGAGCGTGAGGCATTCGTGCGCATGTATGCAGACCGCCTCGCTGCCCTGCTTGCAGCCGAAGAGCGATTGGTGTTCGGTCGCCTCGACCTGGAAGGGGGCGATCTTCGGCATATTGGGCGCGTAGGGCTCGCTGATGATTCCCAGGTGCCCTTGTTGACGGATTGGCGTGCGCCAGCCGCTGAGGCGTTTTATCAGGCCACCGGCGCCTACCCGATGGGTGTCATCCGTAGACGCCACATAGTCACGCGCGGCCGGATCGTCACCGGTGTGGAGGACGACGTTCTCGACATCGACCAAGCAAATGACGTAGAGGTCTTGGGATCAGGGGCACTACTGGCAGCGCTGGGGGCTAAGCGGACTGGCCGCATGCACGACATCGTCGCGACAATTCAGGCAGAGCAGGATCGCATCATTCGCTCACAGCTCGGGGGCGTGCTCGTTGTCGAAGGCGGACCCGGCTGTGGCAAAACCGTAGTTGCACTTCACCGCGCAGCATTTCTGCTCTACACGCATCGTGATCGCCTGCAGCGCAACGGCGTACTAGTGGTCGGGCCCAACCCACTCTTTCTGCGCTATATCGAGCAAGTGCTGCCCGCGCTGGGCGAGACGGCCGCCGTACTCGTGAGCATGTCGACTCTGTTACCTGATGTTGTGGCGACCGCGGTGGATTCAGATGAGGTCTCCGCAGCCAAAGGTGATATCCGCATGGCAGAAGCAGTGCGCCGGGCGGTTCGCCGGCGCCAACGCGTACCAGATCGCGGCCTCGCGCTGGACGTGCACGGAACGCGCATCGTGATGACGCCAGCGATGGTGACTGCAGCACGGGATCGTGCTCGAGCCGATCATCGGCCCCATAACGTAGCTCGACGAACCTTTGTGATCTCCCTGTTGGACCGACTCGCGACGGCTCTTGCAGAGGCGCGCAATCAGGATCGTGACAATAATTACGAGATCTTGATTGAAGATTTGCGCAGTGCATCTGACGTGCGTCGCGAGGTGAATCTGTGCTGGATGCCGTTAAGCCCAGAGCGCCTCGTTGCCGAACTCCTGGCTGATGTCTCTGTCTTGAGAGAATGTGCGAAGTTTCTTTCTGCCAAGCAGGCAGAAGCGCTTGTGCGCCCGTTGGGATCAACCTGGACCCAGTCCGATGTTCCACTTCTCGATGAGGCAGCAGACCTGCTCGGATCCGATGGCGAAGAAGAACGGCGACTGGCCGCACTTGCTTCGGCAGAACGCCGCGTAGATCTCGAATATGCGCAAGGAGTGTTGGAAATGACGGGCATGGGTGAGGGAGTCACCGCAGACCAAGTGGTCGATCGCTATGCCGCCGAACGTTCGATGCTGTCCGTGGCCGAGCGTGCCGCGGGGGATCGTGACTGGGCGTATGGCCACGTTGTGGTGGATGAGGCTCAGGAACTCACCCCGATGGCGTGGCGCTCAATCATGCGCCGTTGTCCATCGCGGTCGATGACGATCGTCGGCGATCTCGCGCAGGCGTCTTCTGCAGTAGCGCCGCGTTCATGGGGTGCCGCATTGGAGGGCTACTGCGGGGACCGCTGGCGAGTGGAGTCGTTGACGGTCAACTACCGGACGCCGCAGCCGGTAATGGCATTAGCCGAACGCGTCCTGCGCGCATCGGGTGAGGGCTCTGCTTCTGTGCAGTCGGTGCGCGAGGGGGATGAGCCGTCTTATGGCCCTGCTGACTCGGTTATTGAGGTAGTGCGCCGCGAAAGCGCTGCAGTGGACGTGGGTCGAATGGCGGTTCTTGTGGCGGAGAGTGATCGCGAGGCGGTGGCGGCTCTGCTTTCCGCGGCGGTCGGTTCTGCGCTCGTAGGCGTGGGGCTTCAGGCTCTCGACCGGGCAGTTTCTGTATTGACGGTGCGGGAGTCGAAGGGTTTGGAGTTTGACGTCGTCGTACTCTTTGAGCCCGACGCGATGGTGGCTGGGTCCGGTCGACCGGGCAGTGATCTCTACGTTGCGGTCACCCGCACCACGCAGCGCTTGCACATTCTGCATTCGCGAGCTTTGCCACCGGGTTTCTGAAGCTAAATGATGGAGATGGTGACCGTCGAGCCTTCTGGCACCAATGTGCCAGCGTCCGGAGTTTGGTTGTAGACGCGATTTAGCGGAGTGACGAGGCCCTCTTGCACGTCGGGCACTAGGCCGAGGCCCTCGAGCGCCGCGACAGCTTCCTCGCGCTGCATGTCGATCAGATAAGGAACCTCCACTAGTGGTGGCCCTTGGGAGACGAGGACGGTCACGGTGCCACCGAACGGCACTTCATTGCCAGCTGGTGGATCCGATGAAATCACCAGACCCTCGAAGACATCGCGTGAGTAGTCCTTGGTCTTCTCGACGACAAGGCCGAGGTCCGTCAATTCGGCCTTGACCTCATCGAAGGTGCGTCCCGTGACGTCGGGAATGACGACTGGCTTGGGCCCTTTAGACACGATCAGGGCAACTGCTGCGCCGGGCTTGAGGATTTCACCGGAGGCTGGCTCACTTGCTACGACCAGACCAGCCGCCATGGTCGAATCGAAACGTTCCTTGATATCCCCGGGAGCAAGCTTGGCTTTCGCGAGAGCGGCAGACGCCTCCGCCGGTGTCATCCCGGCCAATTGCGGCACCTCGTAGCGCTCCGGGCCAAGCGACATTACGCCAGTCACCGTTGCACCCTCTGCGACGCTAACGCCCGACAGGGGGTCGATGGAGATGACAAGGCCCTTAGGGACGGTTTCGCTAAACGCTTCTGCGCCGGCGACAAACTTCAGCCCGACCGAGTCGAGTGCTTTTTGCGCACCGGCTTCGGTCTGTCCCACTACACCGGCGGGAATGAGTACGGTCTTGCCTGGGCCATTCGCGAAGTACCAGCCGGCTCCCGCAGCACCCGCAATTGCGGCAATCAAAATCACGAGCCCCACCACAAGTGGCCAACGGCGCTTGCGGCGCCGGGAGCTGCTGGCGGGTGCGGTAGGCGCAGTCGAAGGGACCGCACGCGGCAAGGGCTCATCGACGTTCGCTGTTCGTGGTAGCACAGCGGTGTGCTGGATGGTGCCTGTGAGCGGTCGCGGCGCCGGGAGCATCTCGCGAACCCGGCGTACGTCTGCCAACATCGCGCGCGCGTCTGGGTAACGTGCATCCGGATCACGCTGTGTTGCGGCAAGCACAAGTGCATCCACCTCGGGTGGGATCCCTGCTCGTACGGACGAAGGCGCAGGCATGGCAGAGTTGACGTGCTGATACGCGACGGAGAGTGGTGAATCGCCTGTGTAGGGAACCATTCCCGTGACGACCTCAAACAGGCATACGCCCGTTGCGTAGACATCCGATCGCGCATCTGCAACCCCAGGATCAACCTGTTCAGGCGCGAGGTAGGCGACTGTGCCGATGAGCACGCTGCGCGTCGTCACCGTCTCTGCAGACACGGCACGTGCGAGACCGAAGTCGGTGACCTTTACTTGCCCGTCGTCGGAGATGAGGATGTTTTCGGGCTTGATATCGCGATGCACGAACCCCTGCTCGTGGGCTGCTGCTAGGGCCAAGAGGACAGGCTCGAATATGGCCAGCGCCTGCTCGGAGGTGAGGGGGCCGTCATCTCGCACGATGTCGCGCAGAGTCTGGCCATCCACGAATTCCATGGCGAGCCAGGAGAGTTCGCCGTCCTCACCCTGATCAAAAATCGAGACCACGTTGGGGTGCGCCAGGCGGGCTGCGGAGCGTGCCTCACGTTGGAAGCGGGCCCGAAAGGTCGGGTCATCGGACATCGAGGCATGCATGATTTTGAGGGCAACAACTCGGTCTAGTCGAGTGTCAACGGCCTCGTAGACCGTGGCCATCCCGCCGCGGGCGATCCGCTCGAGTATGCGGTAGCGCCCATCGACGGTTCGACCGATGAGGGAATCGTTGCCGGGCTCCATAGCCACACCAGTCTAGGTCGGTCAGGCATACGAATCCGGCTCGGCGCGCGGGGCACATGGGTCATGGGGGAGGATGAGGCGGTGAGATTTGCGTACGTCGGCGTACTTGCCTTCATTCTCGTAGGGACCCTCTGGCTCGAGGTATTTTTGCGCACCCGAGTCTTTCGCCGTTGGCTGCGGTTGGTGCTGAGTCTCGTGCCGGTAGCAGTGATCTTCTGTCTCTGGGATCTCTACGCCATCGCGTCGGGCCATTGGGACTTCGACGTCGCGCGGATTACCGGGATCTACTTGCCAGGCAATCTCCCGATCGACGAGGTTCTGTTCTTTCTGGTCGTGCCGCTGGCGGGCATTCTTGCCCTCGAGGGAGTTCGCTCCGCAAAGCGTGGTCGGGCAGGTTGGGAAGCTGGCGATGAAGCGAACTCTGAGGGTGACGCGCCATGACATACACGGCGCTGGCAATTCTCGGGTGTGTGATCGTGGTCGTACTCGACTTGTGGGTATTTCGAACTCGCTTGGTGACTCGCAAAGTATTCTGGACTGCTTACGCCATCATCGTGTTCTTCCAGCTGCTCACGAATGGTGTGCTGACCGGGTTGCGTATCGTGCGTTATAACGGCGATGCAATCATCGGTTCGTCAACACCCGGGACGTTTGGCAACACGACCGATGCGCCCCCACCCTTCTTCGGTGATGGGCGTATCGCGTTCGCACCGGTCGAGGACCTGTTCTTCGGGTTTGCATTGGTCACCTTGACCCTGGTGCTGTGGATCTGGCTGGGTAGGCGCGGCGTGCAGCGTGAGCCGCGATCCGGCCCTCCAAGATTCGGACGACGTTTGTCGAAGCGTGGCTAGAGGCGCGACTCGTAGTCGACGATGAGGTCTCGCAGTGCGACTTCCAAGGCATCGCACACCTCGCCGAGTTCGACTAGATCGAGTCGGCGCTCGCCACATTCGTACTTGCTCACGAAACTTTGCGGCCGATCCAGCCGGTCAGCAAGTTCTACCTGCGTGAGTTTGCGGTCCAGTCGAGTCGCGCGAAGCACGGCACATAGAGCTTCCTGCTGAGGAGTTCCCTGTGAACGTGGCATGTCACCATCCCAAACGGGGATGGGGGTCCAACCCAAAAAAGGTTAGAAGTCCGTGTCGTGATGGGCGGGATCACCGAGCGCGCTTGGCACGTACCCAGGCGCGGCCCGCCACGGCAAGTCGGCGACGTAAGGGTACGGTCGCGCGCTTGGCGAATACGTCGTAGTCCTGCTTGGCGACTTCATCGACGATGCCGCAATACAGAATGCGAGCCGCCTCTATGCATGGTTGCGATGCGGGGCTGAGCATGGCGATGCCTGCACGCGAACGTTCCTCGAGGAACTTGACCCGCGCGATCTGCTCAGCGATCGCGGCCTTGACCTCTGGCGTCGCGACACGTCGCTGGAGCACCTCGCGCGTCACGCCGTGCGTAGCAAGTTCTTCGAGCGGTAGGTAGATGCGTCCGCGATCCAGATCCTCGTTGACGTCGCGGATGAAATTGGCTAGTTGGAATGCGACACCGAGGTCGAGTGCTCGATCGTAGGCAGCTGGCGATGTTGGTTCAAGAATGGGCACCATCTGTAGCCCGATGACAGCCGCTGAGCCATAGACGTATTCATAAAGGTCGTTGTAAGTTTCATAGTGTGTGACCGTGAGATCCATCCGCATCGAGTGCAGAAACGCCTCGAAGTGTTCGCGCGGGATTTCCCAGCGCATTACCGTGTCGACCACGGACCGACACACGGGATCCTCCGAATGCCCACGGGATAGGTCCGCCAGAAATGCATCACCCCAGCGGCCAAGCCAATCGGCCTTCTCTTGGTCACTCAGCGTTGAAGCAAGGTCGTCCACGATCTCATCGGCATATCGAGCGAATCCGTAGAGCGCATGCACGTATGGGCGTTTGGCTGGTGGAAGTAGCAATGTGGCGAGGTAGTAGGTTTTGCCGTGCTTGGCATTGAGTTCGCGACAAAGCTCGTATGACTCACGCATGCTCTGGTCCTGGATTCCCGCTGCAGTTAACTCGCGCTTGCTCATGCGGCGCCCACAAAGACCATCTGTTTAGCGCGGGCCCGAGAAGGATCATCCACTGGCAACATGCCGTGCGAAACCGGTCCACCGAAGACCAATTGACGTTCGCGTGGGCTCGCGAGAAGCACTAAGCCGATGAGAATAAATGCGGCAATGATGGAAATGCCGTCGCTAAATTCCAAGAGGTTGTCGGAGGTGGAACTGCTCTCTGCGATGCCGTGGATTGCGAATCCAGCGGTCATGAGGATAACTATTCGCAATTCATTGCGGCTCAGTCCAGTGGCAGCGAATAGTGGCAACGACCACAGCAAGTACCACGGTTGCACCACTGGACCAAGCGCGACGATGGCAAGAAGTGCGATTGCAGCACCGCGAACAATGCTTCTTCCCTGTGGGCGTACGCAGAGCCACGTAGTGATCGCCAGTGCAGCAACAACTCCGATGATTCGGAAACCCAGGACCGCACCGTCGTTTGACGTGACCAGGCCTGTGACTTGAAGCAGCCCACCCACCAGCATGCCTAGTGCCGTCATCGGAGAGAGCCAGGTGCGGACCTCACCTGGTGTGGTCAGCGCATTAATCCACCCGAGGCCAACTCCAGCAATCAATGACAGGATCGCGAAGACGATGACGGTTACGCCCACGGTGGCAGCCCAATACCCGATGCGCTTGGGCCAATTTGCCCGCACACCTGCCCAAAGCAGGCCGATGAATGGCATCGCCAAGAGGGCGATGGGTTTGACTGTTCCGGCAAGCCCAACCGCGGCAGCGCCGAGCATTCCGCGACCCTCTGCTGCGAGTGCCAGCCCTGCGACGACGAGTCCGACCATGAGCGCGTCATTGTGCGCAGCTGCTACAAAGTGCATAAGGACGAGGGGATTGAGTACGCCTATCCACAGGGCCCGCGCGGGGTCGATGCCGTGCATGAAGGCAAGACGTGGAACGTAGACGGCCATGAGCGCGACACCTAGCAGCGCAACCAACCGAAAAACGAGAGCGGAGAGAGTGGGTTGGTTCTGAGAAAAATTCGCGACACCACGCTCTACGAGGAGGAAGAGTGGTCCATACGGAGTCGGAGTTTCCGCCCACATGGGATCGACACCGTCTTGGAACCAGCCGGGAATCACGGACACGCCTGTGCTGTAAGGGTCGAAGCCGGCGTCAATCAGTTTGCCTTGGGCGAAATACGAGTAGACGTCACGACTAAACAATGGCGGGGAAACCAAGAGCGGAAAGGTCCACGCGATCAGCACAGCCCACATGCGGGAGGTAGTCAGGCGGAGGCCAGAGAGAAGGTCATAACCGAGGACCAGCCAAGCCTGCAGGAGAAGTGCAACCCCAACAAAGATCAGAACGCGAGAGAGAATTGTTCCCGCGGTAGTTCCCCGAAGAAGTTCAACGTATGACCAGTTGAGCATGCCGCTGCTGAGCGGCAACCAGCCGACTCCGAGTGCGCCCAGAGTCAAGATCGCCGATCCGATGAATCCGGGTATGCCATGACGCAGCAAGACCTGACGCAAGGAGTCCGGAGCGGACGAAGCGGTGGTCACAGCCTAAGAGTAACGGTCGAGAGCCCTAGCGGATTGCTCGTGAGACGTAGGGCACGGGGCCAGTGATGCGCTCTGCGGCAAGGCGGCCAGAGATGAGGACCATTGGGACGCCTACACCGGGCACGGTGCCTGACCCGGCAAAGACCACGTTGTCGCCCCACATATTCGACGGTCGAAACGGCCCGGTTTGCAAAAAGGAGTGTGCGGAGGCGAAGGGTGCTCCTCGTTCCATGCCACGCCGCTCCCAGTCGAGCGGCGTCGTAATGTTTTCGACTTCGATGGCATCACCGAACCCGGTGTAGCCGCGCTCCTCAAGCACTCGAACGACCTCGTCGCGGTAGCGCGGGCCCTTGCTGTCCCACTCGATGGGCGAGTCGAGATTGGGAGTCGGGAAAAGCACGTAGTAGATCTCTTTGCCGTCAGGCGCGAGTGATGGATCAGAACGCGAAGGGTTAGTGACAAGGAGACTTGGGTCGCTCATGAGTGTGCGCTGATCGATCAGATCACTAAACACTCCACGCCATGATTTGCCGAAGTGGATGTTGTGATGAGCGATCTTCGAGTACGGCTTAGACGACCCAGCCAGAAGAAGGAAACATGATGGTGAGTACTTCAATCGTGTGACACTCCACGGCTCCTGGCCAAGCAGGTCGCGGTATGCGACCGGGAGATCAGGGTTCAGTACGAACGTGTCGGCCTCAATGCGCTCGCCGTCAGTGGTGATGACCGCTGTCGCGCGCGAACCGTAGGTCTCGACCTTTGCTACATCGGTGTTGTACCGAATCGTCACGCCATGCTTCTCGGCCGCTGCAGCCATCGCGGCCGGCACCGCATGCATGCCACCCTTGGGGAAGAACACGCCTGCGACAGAGTCCATGTAGGCGATGACAGCGTAAATTGCAAGCGCATCGTAGGGAGAAAGTCCGGCATACATCGACTGGAAGGAGAAGACGCGTTCAGTACGGGGATCCTTGAGATATTGCCGAACCTTGGGCGCAAGCTTGCGGAATCCACCAATTGCAACGAGTTTAGCGAGGTCAGGCGTGAGTAGATCGAACGGTGAATCAATGTTGCGGTCGATGAAGTCTTTCATCTCGTGCTTGTAGAGCTGTGATACGAATTCGACATAACGCCGGTATCCCGCCGCTTCTTGGGCACCAATTACCTCAGTGATTTCTTGTGCCATTTCATCCACATCGGCGTGCACATCGAGCCGAGAGCCATCGGGGTAGTAGGCCCGGTACAACGGACTCACGGGCATGAGTTCAAGCCAATCGCTCATATTCTCGCCAAGGCAATCGAATGCATCGGCGATGAGGTCAGGCATCGTGAGTACGGTCGGTCCGGTGTCGAACCGGTAGACACCATCGGCAGTGTTCATGTCAACGCGTCCGGCTCGACCTCCCGGAACTGCCTCACGCTCCACGATGGTGACCTTGCGCCCAGCGCCGGCAAGCCGCATCGCGGCAGAGAGCCCAGCAAGACCGGCGCCCACGATTACGACCGAATCTGTGGCGCCCTTCACGGTGCGCAACGAGCGTCGGGGGAGAAGTCCCATGTCACATACTCCGTCTGGTCGCCGCGAAGGCGAGCCCGGTCAGCACTTCGCGTGCGGCGGCATCAATATTCATTGCGTTCAGTGCTTTTAACGACCGTTCGAGCAACTGTTCGATGAGGGACTCTGTGGTCTGTAGGGCACCTGTCTCCACGATGACCTCACGTATGCGTGCTACTCCGTCCAGGTCAAGCCCCGGATCACCTAAACCTCGACGTAACTGATCGCTTTGCTCCGGCGTCGCATGTTCGGTGGCAGTGGCGATGAGGACCGTGCGTTTTCCTTCGCGCAGGTCATCCCCGGCTGGTTTGCCAGTCTCTTTGGGATCGCCGAACACGCCGAGAATGTCATCCCGCAATTGGAAGGCCTCGCCCAAAGGCAGCCCGTATGCGCTCAGACCCTCGAGATACTTCTGAGAGGCACCAGCAAGCGCCGCACCGAGATGAAGTGGCCTCTCGATTGTGTATTTCGCGGATTTGTAGCGCACAACGAGCATCGATCGCTCACGCGAACCGCCGCCATGAGCTTGTTCGAGTAGATCGAGGTACTGACCCGCCATGAGTTCGGTGCGCATCTCGTCGTAGATCGCCTTGCCCCGACGGATTGCGTCGTAGGGCAAACCGCAGTCCATAAGCATCTCGTCAGCCCAGGACAGACATAAGTCTCCGACAAGAATTGCTGCTCCAACACCGAAGCTCTCCGGTGAACCGAGCCACTCAGAGCCGCGATGAAGTGAGGCGAAACGTCGATGTGCGGAGGGCAGTCCGCGTCGGGTATCGGATCCATCCATGACGTCGTCGTGGATGAGCGCACAGGCTTGTAGGAATTCCAACGAAGCCGCAGCGGTGAGTGCTTCGGGGGAGTTGGCGCCGCCTGCGCCCCGCCATCCCCAGTAGCAAAATGCCGGACGAAGACGTTTGCCGCCGGAGAGGAGATCTGAGACAGCTCCATGCATGGGGAGG
>JBIHZU010000166.1:0-4212 GCA_044240285.1 Candidatus Nanopelagicales bacterium
GATCACCCAGTTTGTCTTCCGGGTAAGCGGCATTCCCGGCTTACAAGGCTCCATCTATGGCACTTCATTGTTCTCAACCGCCAGTGGTCAGGCGCCCAATGCGCCCTTCATTGTCTTGGTCAATGGTGGCACCGGCCCTTGGCGCGGGGCTTCGGGAATCTTGCGCGTGGTACCCACCAGTGCTGAGGGCGCAACTATCAATGTGAAGATGCTCATCATGGCTCCTGTCTAGGAACAACCATCCGGATGCCGGAGTCGCAATCGGTAGCGACGCTTGCTCCTAACCTCCAGCCACACTAAGTTCACAGCATGCGCCGAATCATCACGATCGCCCTTGCCTCTGCAATCGCTCTGCCGCTCGCTGGGTTCGCCACCAGCGCGCAAGCGGCCCCCAGGGCTGATCGCATCTTCATGCACATTGACACCCGCACGGTGATTGATGTGGGCGCGACGGGCAGCAGCGTGGGCGACCTAACCGTCACTCATGGCACGCTCGCAGACACGCTAGAGGGCGAGAAGGTCGGTTCGTGGACGGCTCGCGTGGTCGTGGTGGTGCCGGGTGCGACCAAGGAGCGTCGCGACACGTTGGTGCATTTCATTTTGCCGGGCGGGGTGTTGTTGACCCGCGGGATCTACGTGTCCCCCACCTCCAAGCCACCGACGACTCCAGTTCGGATGGCCATCATTGGCGGCACAGGTGACTACTTTGGCTCGCGTGGACAGGTTGTGTTGACGCCGCTGGGCGAAGGCAACCTACGGCTCGACATGGACTACGTGCCCACTAGCGGTGATGAATTCTTCGTCACCGATCGCCTGCGTCGCGTTGTTTCCGACATCATCACCGGCAACGTTGCGGAGAATGCCAACATCACGGTGACCGCTCAGACCCTGCGCGGCTTCCTTAGGTTCGAGGGCGAGCGCTTCCCCTTCGTCTGCGGTCAAACTTCGGGCAATCCAGAGGGCATCGGCGTACCGATTATCGACTCCTGGATCTGCCAGTACTCCCTGCCGGGCGGAAGCATCTTGACGACAAGTCAGACGTCAACACCGGCAGGCACCCGAGAATTGCGCGGGTTCACCCAAGCCATCATCGGCGGCACGGGTGAATACGCGGGTTCAGTGGGGCAGACATCTATCCCCGCAGCAGACTGGACGACCAACGGCACACTCTCCGTGACCGGAGCGATCTCGGGAGAAACTTATTATCCTTCACGCGTAGGCCCCGAAGATCGCCTGCGGACGGGGCGTTGGGTGGCTGATTTGGGCACCGGCGAGCTCGGCCAGATTGTGGTCTCCAGCGCGACAATCACCTCCGGTGACTCACCAAGCCTCGGCTACACAGTGGCCGCAGGGCCGTCCGCCGACCGTCGAATCACCCAGTTCGTATTCCGGGTAACCGGCATTCCCCACTTACAGGGCTCTCTTTATGGCACGGCCCTGTTCACTACCGCGAATGGTCAGGCGCCCAATTCGCCCTACCTCATCTTGGTCAATGGCGGCACCGGTCCTTGGCGCGGTGCTTCGGGAATCTTGCGCGTGGTCCCCACCAGTGCTGATGCTGCAAACATCAATGTGAATATGCTCATCGGCGGTCGTGGCTAGGCGCAACCACCAAGGTTGCCGGCGGACTCTAGAGTTGGTCTGTGACCACTGACCCGCGCGAAGACGTTGTCTCTAGCCAGTACGAGAAGTGGGTCTACCCGGCCCCGATCCTCGACCTGCCTGGCTGGTTGGCCAATAACTGGCAGTGGTTTGACCCAAGCCATGCGCATCGGATCTTCTGGCCCGACCGGGAATACCCCGTCGGCATGGACATCCTCATCGCAGGCTGCGGCACAAATCAGGCCGCGGTGTTTGCCTACAACAATCCCACCGCCAAGGTCGTCGCGATTGATGTCAGTCAGCCGTCGTTGGACCACCATAAATACCTGATCGATAAGTACGCGATGAAGAACCTCGAGTTGCACCTGCTCCCGGTGGAAGAAATCAGCACGCTGGGTCGCGAGTTCGATCTGATCGTGACTACCGGCGTGCTGCATCACCTCGCTGACCCCGATAAGGGCATGCAAGCACTCGCAGGCGTGATGCGTCCCGACGCAGTGATGGCCGTAATGCTCTATGCGACGTACGGTCGAATCGGTGTGGAGATGATGCAGGCAATCTTCCGCGATCTTGACCTCACTCAAGACGAGGCGTCCATCGACATTGTGCGTGACGCGATTGGCAACCTCAACCTCGATCATCCGATTACGAGTTACTTGCCCATTGCACCCGATCTTGAGTACGACGCCGGGCTCGTCGACACGTTCCTACATGGTCGCGATCGCGACTACACGATCGAAGAATGCATTGACTTGGCGACGCAGGCAGGGCTCGCGTTCCAGGATGTGTTTTTGAAGTCGCCGTACTACGCACCGACTGGCATGGATAGCCCGTTCTATGAGCGCGTGGCCGCGCTCCCCCGCGAGAAGCAGTGGGCGGTCATGGAGCGATACAACTCGCGCAATGCGTGCCACTTCTTTATCGCGTGCCGTGCAGATCGACCCAAGAGCGCCTATGTCATCGACTTCTCCAGCGATGACAGCCTCAACTACGTGCCGTCACTTCGGCATAGTTGCAAGCTCGCAGGCACTGTTCTGCACAAGCCGAGCTGGTCGCGCGACCTCAATCAGGTGCAGGCGACGCTCATGCGTAAGGTAGATGGCCGCAAGACGATTGCGGAGATCACGGGCGGAGACCCGGGCGCGCGAATGTTCTTCCAGTCGCTGTGGCAACAGGACTACCTGGCGATGGGGATTATCTAGGCCGTTTGTTCGGTGCGGCGGGCGCGCGAAGGCGCCTTTGCCGGAGTGATCTCGATCGGCACGAGAGTCGGTGTGGTCTTCTCACGCACGGCCTCGGCGGTAATGATGACCTTAGCGATGTCCTTGCGGCTCGGGACGTCGTACATGACATTGAGTAGGACCTCTTCGAGGATCGCGCGCAGACCACGTGCACCGGTGCCACGCTCGATGGCCTGATCGGCAATCTCATCGAGTGCATCGGTGTCGAAGTCGAGTGCAACATTGTCGAGTTCGAAGAGACGCTGGTACTGCTTGACGAGCGCGTTGCGCGGCTCGGTCAGCACCTGCACGAGCGCCTCGCGGTCGAGCTTGTTGACAGAAGTAAAGACTGGGAGGCGGCCAACGAACTCCGGGATCAAGCCGAACTTGAGCAGATCCTCGGGCATGACGCGACTGAAAATATCTTGTGGGTCGCTGTCGTCGTCAGTCTCAACCACACCATCGATGATGTCGTAGGTGAAGCCCACGCGCTTCTTGCCGATGCGCTGCTCAATGATCGAGTCGAGCCCGGCGAACGCACCGCCGACGATGAACAACACGTTGGTGGTGTCGATCTGGATGAACTCCTGATGCGGATGCTTGCGGCCACCCTGCGGCGGCACTGACGCGGTCGTGCCTTCGAGGATCTTCAGCAGTGCCTGCTGCACACCTTCGCCGGAGACGTCGCGAGTGATCGACGGGTTTTCGCTCTTGCGGGCGATCTTGTCGATCTCGTCGATGTAGATAATGCCGGTCTCGGCCTTCTTGACGTCGTAGTCAGCAGCCTGGATCAGCTTGAGCAGGATGTTCTCGACATCTTCGCCGACGTAGCCAGCCTCAGTCAGCGCAGTCGCATCAGCGATCGCGAAGGGCACGTTGAGGCGGCGGGCCAAGGTCTGCGCGAGCAAAGTCTTGCCCGAGCCGGTGGGGCCGAGCAGCAAGATGTTGGACTTGGAAAGTTCGATGGTGTCTTCGCGCGGGCGATCAGTCGCACCGGCCTGCACGCGCTTGTAGTGGTTGTAGACCGCGACAGCGAGGGCCTTCTTGGCTGTGTTTTGCCCGATGACATACTGGTCAAGGAAGTCGAAGATTTCCTTGGGCTTGGGCAGGTCTTCCCACTGGACTTCGTTGCCGTCGCTGCGCTCTTCTTCGATGATCTCGTTGCACAGATCGATGCACTCGTCACAGATGTAGACCCCGGGGCCGGCGATCAGCTTGGTGACCTGCTTTTGGCTCTTCCCGCAGAAAGAACACTTCAGAAGGTCTCCGCCTTCACCGATACGCGCCATAGGAACACGCTACCCCGAGAGGGGGGTCAGGCCGGTGAATTACGCGACGTTCGGATTCTGCCCTGAGCGAACACGAACTAAGAGACGACCTTGCGCGAGGC
>JBIHZU010000167.1:0-4201 GCA_044240285.1 Candidatus Nanopelagicales bacterium
GGGCAGTTTGCGGCTAATGCCGGTGATCTCGCCATTGGGCACGAACACAACAAAACGACCGGGCAGTGAGATCTGGCTGGTGAGGCGAGAACCCTTTTGTCCTACGGGATCCTTTGTCACCTGCACCAGAATTGTGTCACCGGACTTCATCGCCAACTCGATGCGACGCGGCTGGCCATCAAGACCTGCTGCGTCCCAGTTGACTTCACCGGCGTACAGCACTGCATTGCGTCCACGACCTACGTCGACGAATGCTGCTTCCATGCTGGGCAGGACGTTTTGTACGCGGCCGAGGTAGATGTTGCCGACCATCGATGCACCTGCGTCACGATCCACGTAGTGCTCGACGAGCACGCCGTCTTCGAGCACAGCGATCTGCGTGCGGGTGCCGGTCTGGCGTACGACCATCACACGCTCGACATCTTCGCGACGGGCGAGGAACTCGGCTTCGGTCAGAATCGGTGCGCGACGACGGCCATGTTCGCGGCCTTCGCGACGACGCTGACGCTTGGCTTCGAGACGGGTAGAGCCCTTAAGCCCGTTGACCGAGTCACGCGGCTCGCGGACCTTAACGACGGTGCCGGGCGGATCATCGGAGGAACCTTCAGCACCTTCTGATCCCCTGCGGCGACGGCGACGACGACGCTTCGACGAACCGCTAGTCGACTCCTCGCCGTCTTCATCACCGTCTTCATCGCCTTCGTCACCTTCGGCTGACTCTGCGCTGGGATCTGTCGAGCCATCAGCGTTCGCGGGTTCGCCGCGACGACGACCACGGCCACCACGACGGCGACGGCGACGCGATGGGCCGCCTTCGCCACTGGACTCGCCAGACTCCTCGGAGCCAGAGCCTTCGCCTTGGTCGCCGGAGGACTCGGCTGATTCGCCGTCCTTGGGCGCGTCTGCGCGCTTACGGGTGGGGCGCTTGCGCGCAGCTGGCTTATCGGCTGCCTCAGATCCCGCTGCATCGACAGTAGGAGCCGGAGTTTCGGATGACTCGTCGCTGGCCTTCTTGGTGGTCTTCTTCGCCGCTGCCTTTTTGACCGGCTTCTTCTCCGGAGCTTCCTCGGTCTCGGCCTTGGCCACCTTCTTGGCGACTGGCTTCTTGGCAGCGGTCGTTTTGGCGGCAGCCTTTTTCGCCGGAGCCGCGGGGGCCTCGGCGACTAGCTCAGCCGGGGGGCCAGCCGGGCGCACCGCAGCGCGGCGGCGTACGGGCTTGGGCGGCGTTGTTTCAGTGGTGGGTTCGTTCGAATCGACCATGTGGTCGCACTCCTCACGGCCCCGGGCGCATGCGCCACACGGAGCCTTGTACGGGGGCCGAAGCCCATAAAGTCTGTGGCAATGATCGCCTGAAACAGCGCCGTTCCTAGCGGGCGCGGTCGGGGGCGAATGGATCGCCCACGGTGCCCGCTTGCGGATCGAGAGGCCCCTGCGCCAATCGGGTGACCTCAGGAGGTACCACCAGCGCCAGGCCCCCCACGAGACGCAGTGCGTTTAGGAGGTCATCGGGTCGTACGGATGGTGTTTCATTCCGAACTACCGCTGTCAGTATGACACAGGGACGGCCCCGATCATCGGGGGCGCCGTCGGGCGCGTCGAGACTTACGACCACATGGCGGGTCTCTAGGGTCCGGTGCCCGTCCTTGGTCGCGCGGTCGACCTCGACCCGCTCCTCAGCGAGGAACGCCGCTACCGCAGCTCGTACGGCCTCGCCGTCGACGTCGACGAGCCGGATGCGCCACCGGCTCGCCTCAAGGCGGGCGACAAAGTCAGGGGTGCTTGCCTCTACGACGTCGACGATGTGAAACCCGTCAGGCATGGCGTGGTCGAGAACTTCTCGGAGTTGGTCGGGATCGACCTTCTCCACGACGCCGATCTCGAAATACTCGGCCTCGCTCGCTGTGCCCGTGGGCGCTGCGTTGGCGTAGGAGATCTTTGGGTGCGGGTTGAAGCCCGCACTAAATGCCATCGGCACATTCGCGCGGCGAAGTGCACGCTCTAGTGCGCGCTGGAAGTCACGATGGCTCGCAAACCGCAGGCGTCCGCGCTTGGCGTAACACAGACGAAGTCTTTGTACGGCAACTGCAACTTCACGATCGGGTTGCGGTCGACTCACGCTTCTTCCGTACGAGTCGGACCCATCTGGATGAAGGTGCCCATTTGATCGCACACTCCGCAGTCGCTGCAGGGGCTCCAGCGGCAATCCTCGACAGAATCGGCGTCGAGTGCTGCCTGCCAGTCCTCCCAGAGCCATTCCTTGTCGAGGCCGGAGTCGAGGTGATCCCATGGCAACACTTCGGCGTGAGTGCGCTCACGCGTGGTGTACCAATCGACGTCGACACCGCTGCCCGCAAGCGCAGTCTCTGCTGCCTTCATCCAACGGTCGTAACGGAAGTGCTCGCTCCAACCATCAAAGCGGGCACCATCGCGCCATGCCTGCTCGATGACTGCACCGATGCGACGATCACCGCGCGAGAGAAGTCCTTCGACGATGCCGGGCTTGCCGTCGTGATAGCGGAAGCCAATCGCCTTCGCGTAGTCACGATCAGAACGAATCGCCTCTTTGAGCAGGTGCAGGCGCGCGTCGGTGACTTCGTGCGGTGCTTGACCGGCCCACTGGAACGGCGTGTGCGGCTTGGGTACGAAACCACCAATCGACACAGTGCAGCGGATGTCGCGCTTGCCGCTGGCGATGCGACCGGCCTTAATGACCTCCTTGGCCATGCGGGCAATCTGGAGCACGTCTTCGTCTTCTTCGGTGGGCAGGCCACACATGAAGTACAGCTTGACCTGGCGCCAGCCATTGGCGTAGGCCGTTGTGACAGTGCGGATGAGATCTTCTTCGGTCACCATCTTGTTGATGACCTTGCGCATGCGCTCACTGCCGCCTTCGGGTGCGAAGGTCAGACCGCTGCGGCGGCCGTTTCGGGTGAGCTCGTTGGCGAGATCGACATTGAATGCGTCGACACGCGTGCTCGGAAGTGAGAGCGATGTCTGCGACTCCGAGTATTCGTCAGCGAGGCTCTTCGCGATCTCCGCAATCTCGGAGTGATCGGCGCTGGAGAGCGAGAGCAGGCCGACCTCTTCGTAGCCGGTCGCCTCGAGACCGCCCTTCACGATCGCTCTGATGCCGTCGATGCTGCGTTCGCGTACGGGGCGCGTGATCATGCCGGCTTGGCAGAAACGGCAACCGCGTGTGCATCCGCGGAAGATCTCCACGCTCATGCGCTCGTGCACCGTCTCGGCGACGGGCACCGGCGGGGCCTTGGGATATGGCCAGTTATCAAGGTCCATCAAGGTGTGCTTGGCCACTCGCCACGGCACGTCTTCGCGGTTGGGCGCGACGCGACGAATGCGGCCGTCTTCGAGGTAGTCGACGTCGTAGAACTTGGGCACATAGATGCTGCCGGTGCGCGCGAGGCGCAGCAGGATCTCGTCGCGGCTCGCGCCCTCGGCCTTTGCCTGACGCACGATCGCGGTGATGTCGAGCACTGCTTCTTCGCCGTCGCCGAGCACTGCGGCGTCAACGAACATCGACAGCGGCTCGGGGTTAAAGGCCGCGTGGCCGCCAGCGATAACGATCGGGTGTGCGTCGGTGCGGTCTGCTGCATGCAAAGGGATGCCTGCGAGATCGAGTGCAGTGAGCATGTTGGTGTAGCCAAGCTCGGTGGAGAACGAGACGCCCATGAGGTCGAACTCGCCGATGGGTCGGTGGTTTTCGATGCTGAACTGCGGCACGCCGTGCTCGCGCATCAGCGCTTCGAGGTCAGGCCACACCGCGTAGGTGCGCTCGCACAGGACATCTGCTTGCTCATTGAGGACTTCGTACAAGATCGCAACACCTTGATTGGGTGCGCCGACTTCGTAGGCGTCGGGGTACATCAGTGCCCAACGGACATTGACGGCGTCCCAGTCTTTGACGACCGCATTGACCTCGCCGCCGACGTACTGCACCGGCTTGCTGACGAGGGGTAGCAACTCCTCAAGGCGCGAAAACACCGATCCGGTGTTGGGAGTCATGGCGCGAGAGTCGGTCGTGGGTGCAGACATAAGGGGAAGGATACCCGCGATGAAGCCCCCGCTCCCCCACGAGCCCATCTGCGCCTCGCTCCCACCACTTTCCCCGTCGTTGCCCGGTTGTGGCAGTCGAAATTGGGTCGTTGCCCGGTTGTGGCAACTTTCGGAGCACAAATAGTTGCCA
>JBIHZU010000018.1:0-14043 GCA_044240285.1 Candidatus Nanopelagicales bacterium
GGAGTCGGTACACACACGACGACCGTCTTGGCCTGTTCGATGATCGCTGCATCGAGCGTGGCGGTGAAACCGCCCGCACGCATCTGGGCAATATCTGCATCGGACAGGTCGTCCACGTGGGAGCGACCAGCCGTGAGCCCCTCCACAACACGGGGCGAGACATCTAGGCCTGCCACGGTCAATCCGGCGCGGGTGGCCTCCTGGGCGAGGGGCAGGCCCACGTATCCGAGCCCGATCACGACTAGGTCGACCGACATGCAGGTCCTTTACGTCCGGTGCCGAAATCGGGCCCCTTGCCCGGCGGCGAGCTACAACTCGTCGGCGATGCCAGAGTACGCGCCTGAGTAGGCCTCAGCCGCATATGCCCACGTGCGACACCCCGCTACCCACTCGCGAGCCGCAGATCCCAGTGCTGACCGCCGCCGATCATCGACCAACTCCGACAGCCCTCGCGCCAGCGCTTGCGGGTCGTCCGGGGCGACGAGGACTCCACGGTCCCCTGACCCGATCAGCTCAGCCAAGGCAGGGAGATCGCTGGCGACGACCGGCACACCACGTGCCATGGATTCGACCGGCTTGAGCGGAGTGACCAGACGTGTGACACGGGAGTCAATGCGAGGCAGCGCGAATATGTCCAGGGCATCGAACCAATCTCGGACTTCACCCACCGGCACCTGACCAGGGGCGGTCAGTCGGTCGGCAAGTCGCAACTCGTCCACCAAGGTGTGCATTGCAGCTTCGTCGGGACCGGAGCCGACAATGACGAGACGAACATCCACGCCTTGGTCTCGCAAGATCGCTGCAGCTCGAACCAACGTGAGGACACCTTCGTGGGGGAACAGCGTGGATATTAGCCCCACAACAAGTTCGGCCGCGGGAATCCCAAGATGCCTACGCACCTGCTCTTTGTCGGCAACTGGAGCAAGGAAGTGATTGTCAACGCCGTTGGGGACGAGCACGACGCGCTCGGGCGCCACTCCGCGCGAGATGATTTCGGCGCGCATTGACTCACCGAGAGTGACGACTGCATCCGCTGCGAGCATGACATCGGTCTCGCGAGCGCGTGCCAGCACATAGCGATCGGTTGATTCAGCGGTCACTCCCCCGTGCCGTGAAGCCCAGGAATCCTCGAGAAAACCACGGACTTCGTAGACCACGCGAGTTCCGGTGATATCTCGCGCACGCAGCGACGCCTGGCCATTTGCGAAACCTGTTGCCGCATGTAGGACCTGTGGCTGAAGAATTCGGACCAGGTTCGTTAATTCGTCTACGTGCTGCCGAAGCGCTGCCTCTGGCCGACGAGATGGTGCCAGAGCCGGGAGGATCCGGTGATAGGGCACGCCATGGACCTGCACTTGGTTCGCTGCGATGAGATGCCCTTGGAGAACAGGGAATCCTGGGCGCGTCACCACATGTGGATCGAGGCCCGCAGCAAGTTGCGCACGCACGATATGGTCGGTGCGAATCGTGTATCCGGCCTGTACTTCTGGCAGCGCATTTGTGACGACATGCAGGATGCGCCCTGGAGTCGGGCCAGATGAGCCGCGCGTCCTGACAAAGACAACCGGTGCGAGCTCGGCAAGTTCACGGGTCGCATTTGCGGCGACACGCGCGGCGCGGCGACGTTCTTGACGAGACGGCAGGCTCTTCGCAAGAACTGCACCACGTTGAACGGACTCGTTCAGACGCCCACCCAGCCGCATCAGCGCAGCGGAACGCAACGGGTCGGTACCCACCGAACTCAGCGCAAGATCAAAGTCGTCGTGCGCTACGGCCGACCAAAACCGGCGTTCGTCCGCCCCTGCTGCCCCATCTGTCCCAGCGACCACAAAAGGGTCTTGGCCATCCCCTCGAGATTCCCGGCTCACGCGGCGAAGACCAGGGATCTCGTAGCGCCGCACAAGTGCTTTTGCCCGCTCGGGATCCTCGGCAAATCGGCGGGCGGCTCCGGATGTGGCTAGCGGCAGCCGCGTCAGGGCCGTGCGGAACCTATCGAACGGGGTCATATCTGGGATAGTAGGCGAGTACCTATCAACTGAAGGGCACCAATGACTACGCCAGTCCTGCATGTGACCGGAGCGCGCCCCAATTTCCCCAAGGCGGCCCCCGTTATGTCTGCTCTGGCATCGGTGGGAGTGCGCCAGCGGCTCGTCCACACCGGACAGCACTATGACGACAGGATGTCCGAGGTCTTTTTCCGCGAACTTGACCTACCGCGCCCTGACGTGAATCTGGGCGTTGGCTCCGGCAGCCACGCTCAGCAGACAGCGGCGCTCATGGTGGGTCTTGAGGCAGAACTCTTGACCACCCGTCCCCCACTCGTAATTGTGTACGGCGATGTGAACTCAACCGTCGCAGCCGCCTTGGTCGCGGCCAAACTGCAGATTCCTGTTGCGCACGTCGAAGCGGGCTTGCGTTCCTTCGACATGACGATGCCCGAAGAAGTCAACCGTCGACTCACCGATCAGTTATCGGAGCTTCTGCTCGTCACCAGCCCGGAGGCAATTGCGCATCTCGCTCGCGAAGGCGTGCCTGCGGAGCGGATCCATCTTGTCGGCAATCCCATGATCGACACTCTGCTGTCTCAATTGCACCGCTTCGATGCTGATGCCGCCCGCGCAACCCATGGACTTCCCGACGACTATTTCGTAGCCACCCTGCATCGTCCGGCAAATGTGGATGATCCCGAAACGGCTGCGGGATTGGTAGCTGTTCTGCACGAGGCCGCTCATCGTGCCGACCTGATCATTCCGCTCCATCCGCGCGGCCGAGCCACGCTCGAAGCCCTTGGTCTGGCCGATCATCCCAGGATTCACGTCGTAGAACCGCTGGGCTACATCGAGTTCATCTCCCTCGTACGCGGTTCGCGCGCCGTCATCACCGACTCGGGAGGCGTCCAGGAGGAAACTACGATTCTTGGTGTCCCCTGCCTGACCTTGCGGCCTAACACAGAACGCCCCATCACCATCACTGAGGGAACCAATCACTTGGTTACCACGGATAACTTGCTGACTTACCTCGACGAAGCGATGACTGTGCGCAATGGGGGGCCAGCCCGAGTTCCGCCGCTCTGGGATGGCAGAGCAGGTGAGCGCATCGCTGATGTGATCGTTCGTTGGATGGACAAGACTCAGTGACCCTTCGACTTCTCGATCTAATCTCGCAGGTCTCAACTGACCTACGCGGCATAGTCATCGCTGGCCCAAGTGACCTCGAGCCCTTCATCACCGGCACTTCTATACCGATCCATCGAAACCGAGCCGCATATGGTCACGAAGCTTTCGTCACATCGACCGACGGAACCTCTGCATCCCTGGAAGATCTTTGGGATTCTATGGAGAAGTGCCACGAGGGTGCTTTTATCATCATCCTGCTGCAAATCTCCGCAGAGAACACTCCTGTCGATGAATTGTCCGAATCGTTAGTCGGAGCAGGAGCTTCTTTCGTCGAGGTCTTCGACACGGTGTACCCCGAACTTCCACTTGCCGTGGTGATGCGTCGTAGCCTGTCAGCCGATAGCGCAGCCTCCGATCGACTTTCCGCCGCGATTACCCAAGCTCTCGTGGCACCAGAAGGCAACTCCGTCGCTCAAGTGACTCCAGTGATGGATCCGGAGATGCGATCCCGTCTCGATCGTGTGCGCTCGGAAACTGCCCGCATGCGCATGGAGCTGCGAGCCGCCCACGATCGTGCTGATCGTGCCGAACGCCAACTAGCTCGAATCGAGAATTCGACGAGCATGCGGGTAGGGCGACGCATGGTAGAAGCGGCTAAGAGCCCCAAATCTTCCGCGACGCTGCCCCGGGATGTCTGGCGGATGTGGAAACTGCGTTCGCAACGTCGAAGAGGCACAGCTCCAAAACCTCTTGTCCAGGAGCCCACATCAGGACCCCACCGCGACTCCATGAATGCGGCCACGGGAAGCCAACTTCTCCACCCACGTTTCGGCATGGTTGCTCCACTCGGGCAGTTGTCGATCGTCGCTGTGACTTCCGATAGCACCGCCGCGACCCTTGCCGCATACGCAGCCGTGACTCGCGTTCGCCCACACGACGCGGCGCAGATTATGAGTATGGTCGACGCCGATCTGGTGCTGATCGACACGGCTGCATCTCAAGCACCGTCTTCGTGGGCACACCTCGGGGATCCCTCAGCGACCGATCGTGAACGAGCTCTCCTCGAGTTGATTGACGTGGCGCATTCTCAGGGACGGCCTGTCGTGCTGGTGCGCTCCGGCGATCCATCTCGATCCGCTGCCCTGCATGCGCTCGCCGAGCGCTGTGATCTCGTGCTCACCTCCTCCCACGGAGTAGACGCGCCTGCGTGGAACGTCGGCGTTGACCTTGCCTCGGCGTGGCTCCCATCTGGCGATCGGCGCGGAGTGGTCTTTGTCGGACATTTAGACGCCCGTTGGTCAGTCAGCACCCGTGAGTCGCTGGTCGCTGCGCTACGCGTAACTGATGACGTCAAAATTCACGACTGGGCGGGCCACGCCAGCATGTACTCATCGCCTTGGCCTAAGGAATTGGGTACATGTGTCGGTGCACCCACGACATTGAGCTCCATCACGGAGGCCCTCGAAGGTCGCGCGGTAGGCATCGCGCCGGTAAGCCGGATCGCGCGTGGCCTGCTCGACCCCACGACGGCCGCTTTCCTCACCGGAGCGCTGCGCGTTGTATCACCGAACGACCCCAACCTCGACGGATTCGATCACGTAGTAACTCCAATTGAGGCGAGTGGATCTATTGCCACTGCCGTCCACGCAGCGATTGAGGCTGGAGCCCCTGATGCCATGACGCACCGCGCGGTTTTGCGTGAGATTTTCCTATCGCACGCCACTCCGGTGATGCTCCAGCGCCTGGTCTCTCTTCTCGGACTACCCAGTCGACCTTTGAACAGTCGCAATCTTGCTCTAGTGACACACGTGCCGAGCGAAATGAGCGCCTCAACACTCACGGCTGCCTTACTACGCCAACGAGTTCGACCCGCCGAACTCATCCTGCTAGACCATCGTGCCCAGCCTGGATTCGAAGAACTGCGTGCCGCAGGTGTTCATGTTCACCACCTTGGCTCAAGTGCGCGTGCTGAACAAATCAGCGACGGCGTGGATTCTCCCTACGTGGTCAAAGCAGATCCCCGTGACATTTTGGCGTGGCCGGAGACTCAACTCTTGGATGCCGCGATTGACTTCGAGGTCGGGTTCGAAGGAGCCGAAGCATGAGTCGAAAACTGCGTGCCCTCGTCTATGGCGACGTCAATCTCAACATCATTGATGGCTCGGCCATCTGGGTTGCGTCAATGGCAGAAGCGCTCGCTGGTGCAGGCGTCGAGGTCACAGTCCTCCTCAAGGCCCCTGTGGGAACCGATCGCCTCGTGGCGCCTATCGAAGCAATGGCGGGCGTTGAAGTCGTGCGGCCATTCGAGACGGGTCTCGTGCAAGGAAACACACCGCTGTCGCCTGTCGGTGCCCAGCACATCATGGTCGATTTGGACGTACAACAGCGTTTCGATCTGATCGTCGTGCGTGGTTTACGTCTGGTCACTGCACTGGCCGAACGTGGGCATTTCGTAGGGCGCATGTGGACATATCTCACTGACATTCCTCAGTCGGTGACTGAATTTGCATCGTGGGACTCCGAAAAGTTGCGCGATGTCGCAGCATCAAGTCGCTTCATGCTCTGCCAAACCGAAGAGCTTCGCGATTTCCTTGAGTCTCATATCGACGAGGCCTGCGGGAACAGCGTCCTGTGGACTCCGGTCGTTCCTGATCCGCAGTTCGACGTACCAACTAGGGCAACGCTGGTCCATGCAGACGGTTCGCAGGCTCGACCCATCCGTCTCGTCTATACCGGCAAGTTCGCTCCTATGTGGAAGACCCTACAAATGACTTCTTTGCCGTCCATGCTTGCTGCGCGAGGCATTGAGGCTGAACTACACATGATCGGTGACAAGATCCACGATGATCCCCAAGATCCTTCCTACAAGACACGAATGCGTGAGGCTCTGAACTCCCCCGGAGTGATTTGGCATGGTGGAGTTGCGCGCCAACGGGCCATGGAACTCACCTCAGCCTGCGATCTGGGTCTGTCATGGCGAGCACCCCATATGGACGCCAGCCTCGAGTTGTCGACGAAAGTACTCGAATTCGGATCCCTCAATGTCCCTGTAATTCTCAACCGCACCGGCATGCACGAACGCCTCTACGGCGTGGACTACCCCCTCTTTGCTGCCGATATCCACGATGTCGTCGACACCGTCGAGACTGTGGTGCGAGATCGAGTCACCGCCGACCGCGCCACACTCGCGTGTCGAGCCGTCTCCGAGCAATACTCCATGCGAGTCGCGATTGATCGCATGAAGGGTCACCTCAATCGGGCGTTTCCAGTCGGAGCAGACGCCGCGCCACAGTTGGCCAATCGAGCCGAGCGTCTCAAGGTTCTGGTTGCCAGCCACGATCTGAAATTCTTCTCCCGCATCCAAGAACACCTCGCGGCCGAACCTGAGATAGATCTGCGCGTGGACGCATGGGCAACCCTGAACAATCACGATGAGGTACTTAGCGAAGAACTCGCCGCGTGGGCTGACGTAGTAATTCTCGAGTGGGCTGGCCCCAATGCGGTCTGGTACTCCCGTCACAAACGCCCTGGCCAGCGCATGATCATGCGCCTACACCGCTTCGAACTCGATGGGCCATGGCTGCGCGACATCGAGATCGACGCGATTGACCAAGTGATCTGTGTCAGTCCCTTCTACGCACAGTTGACCCGTCAACGTACCGGGTGGCCGGCCGACAAGATTGTGGTCATTCCCAACTGGGTTGACGTGGAGATGTTTTCCCGCCCCAAGCTCGAAGGCGCCCACTACACGCTGGGCATGATCGGCATCGCCCCGCTGCGAAAGCGTCCCGATCTTGGGCTTGCAGTGCTCGACTCATTGCGCCGTCGTGATTCACGTTTTCGTCTGTCGATTAAGTCCAAGCAGCCTTGGGACTACTGGTGGATCTGGCGCCGACCGGAGGAATTGGCCTACTTCACAAAGATGTATGACCACCTGCGCAATACTCCACGACTACACGAAGCGACAACCTTCGATGGCTTTGGTGGCGACGTACCCGTGTGGCTTCGGCGGATCGGCTGGGTACTTTCCACCTCGGACGACGAGAGCTTCCATCTCGCTCCTGCCGAGGGCATGGCCTCTGGTGCGGTGCCTGCTCTCTTGCCGTGGCCCGGTTCAGACTCGATTTACGACACCCGCTGGATCCACGCCGACACCGACGCCATGGCTGACTCGATCTTCGAGACCGTCCGATCAGGGCGTTGGCACGACGAGGCCGCCGACGCCCATCGTCAGGTGCGTGCGTCGTTTCCGCTTCCGATGGTCTGTGCCGAATGGACCCGGGTGCTTGTCGAAGACATCTCTCCCTCGACAGCCGAAGGTACTCTCGCTCGCGACTAAGGCCAACCCAGAATTACACGAATACAACGTTGTAGTGGAGCTTCGCGCCGACGCTGGCGACGGCTATTAGTTCACCCTGCTCTCCGATGATCGCGATCTGTGGCGCATCGGAGCAGTGCTCAGTAGATACTCCTTCACGCGGCCACTCGATGCGTACACCATGTGCGATCAGATCTGCAGCTTCAGAATCAACCTGAGACCACGGGAGAAAACGTTTCGCGGAATCACCCATGAGCCGCAGATCAGCGGGCGCTACGCCCTCTAGGTCGACCGCATCATCGAGCGTGAAAGGTCCCACCCGAGTTCGCCGAAGTGCCGTCAGGTGCCCGCCTACCCCGAGAACCCCACCCAGATCGCGGGCTAACGCACGAATGTAGGTGCCCGACGAGCAATCAACTGCGACGTCACATTCGACGGAGCCGTTAGCGCTGGGCCGTATCTCACTCATCATTTCGAAGCGACTCACGACCACTTGCCGTGGAGCGAGAACTACATCTTCACCAGCTCGGGCACGAGCATGTGCACGCTTGCCGTCAACCTTGATCGCACTGATGGTTGAAGGTACCTGGGAGATCGTGCCCGTAAAAGATGCTAGGTGAGCAGCCACGGATGCAGCAGTAACGTCACCGGCGTTACAGACCTGACCCAGTAACTCGCCTTCGGCGTCGTCAGTCGTCGTCGACCAACCGAACCGGATCGTCGCCTCGTAGGACTTATCTGCACCGGTAAGCATCGTCAACAAGCGGGTTGCTCGACCTACACCCAACACGAGAACGCCAGTTGCCATCGGATCAAGCGTGCCCGCATGGCCGACCTTTCGGGTCGACATCGCTTTGCGCACTCGTGAGACGACAGCGTGAGAGGTCAACCCCGCTGGTTTGTCGACTACAAGCAACCCGTCTGCCGACACCCACTCGGTCAGGACTCGGCCTCGTCGTCGGCATTCTCGATACGGGGAACACGGTAGGGATCCGCGTCACCGGCGAACGTAGCTCCCACAGCACGAGCGTGCACTTCGGCATCGGCTGCTGCCGCACGAGCGAGAAGATCATCTACTTGCTTTGCCGAATCCGGAAGCGCATCGAGGACGAAAGTCAGGGTCGGCGTGAATTTGATGCCAGTGCGCTTGCCGACTTCAGTTCGAAGAATTCCATTCGCTGACTCAAGCGCAGCAGCCGTCGCTGCCCGCTCTGCGTCATCCCCAAAAACGGTATAGAAGACGGTGGCTTCACGAAGGTCGGCGGTGACCCGCGTGTCTGTGACCGTGATGAAACCTAGACGCGGATCTTTAATCCGCATTTCCAGACACTCCGCCACAATCACCTTGATGCGATCGGCTAGCCGATGCGCCCGTTCCTGCGATGCCATGTCGCCACCTCACACTGTCGAACTTCAGTTACAACGAACCAACGATTAGGCGCGCTTCTTCTCGCGCATCTCGAAGGTTTCAATGACATCTTCGACCTTGACATCTTGGAACGAACCAAGGTTGATGCCACACTCGAAGCCCTCGCGCACCTCGGTCGCATCGTCCTTGAATCGACGCAGTCCGGCGATGGACACACCATCCGCAACCACGACACCGTCGCGGATGACACGGGCCTTGCAATTGCGTCGAATCTCTCCGTCTTGAACCAGACAGCCCGCAATAGTGCCGAATTTCGAGGACTTGAAGACCTCTCGGACTTCTGCCCGACCCAAGTGCACCTCTTCGAATTCCGGCTTGAGCATGCCCTTGAGCGCCGCCTCGATTTCTTCGATCGCGTGGTAAATGACCGAGTAGAAACGAACCTCAACTCCTTCGTCGGTGGCTAGAGCGGCGACCTTGCCCTCCGGCCGAACGTTGAAGCCGATGATGATTGCCTTAGACGCACTCGCCAAGGTGACGTCGTTCTTGGTGATTGCGCCTACACCACGGTGAATGACTCGTAGCGACACGTCGTCGCCCACGACAATCTTGGTGAGCGCGTCCTCGAGTGCTTCGACCGAGCCGGACACGTCTCCCTTGAGGATGAGGTTAAGTTCTTCGACCTCGCCCTTCTCCAGAGCCTGCAAGAAGTCCTCGAGAGTGCGCTTACCGCGGGACTTGGCCAACTGAGCGTTGCGCTCTCGCGCCTGACGCGTCTGGGCAATCTGACGGGCGATGCGATCCTCAGAAACCACCAAGAAGGTGTCTCCCGCGGAAGGCACGGACGTTAACCCAAGAACCTGCACTGGACGTGACGGGCCGGCTTCGTCAAGAACGTTGCCATCCTCGTCGAGCATGGCTCGGACGCGACCAAATGCATCGCCAGCGACGATTGAATCGCCGGGGCGCAATGTGCCTCGCTGAATGAGCACGGTTGCCACCGGACCTCGACCCCTGTCGAGGTGCGCTTCGATCGCAACACCCTGAGCATCCTGGCCGTGGTTGGCACGCAAATCGAGCGATGCATCGGCCGTGAGGAGCACCGCCTCGAGCAATTCCTCAAGGCCAGTGCGCTTGGTGGCCGAGACGTCGACGAACATGGTGTCGCCGCCGTATTCCTCCGCCACGAGACCGTATTCGGTCAATTGCGCGCGAACCTTAGCGGGATCAGCGCCTTCCTTGTCGACCTTGTTGACTGCCACCACGATCGACACGCCTGCAGCCTGCGCGTGATTAACCGCCTCAATCGTCTGCGGCTTCACACCGTCATCGGCAGCGACAACGAGCACTGCGATGTCGGTGACCCCCGCCCCACGTGCACGCATAGCCGTGAAGGCTTCGTGACCGGGTGTATCGATGAAGGTGATGGCGCGATCGATGCCGTCATGCGGGGCATGGATCTGGTAGGCACCAATGTGCTGGGTAATGCCACCGGCCTCCTTTGCCACCACATTGGATCGACGCAGTGCGTCAAGCAGCTTGGTCTTGCCGTGATCGACGTGACCCATGACCGTGACGACTGGAGGACGCGCCTCCCAGTCCTCGGACTCGCCTTCGTGCTCACCAAACTCCAGCGAGAAGGACTCGAGGAGCTCACGGTCCTCGTCTTCAGGAGAGACAACTTCGACGTTGTAATTGAGTTCACCGCCGAGCAGTTTCAGCGTGTCGTCGTCAACCGACTGAGTGGCCGTGACCATTTCGCCGAGCTTAAACAGCACAGTGACGAGGTCGGCAGGGCTGGCATCAATCTTCTCGGCGAAGTCAGTCAAGGATGCACCACGGGGTAGGCGAACTACTTCGCCCAAACCACGTGTGATGCGTACGCCACCGATTTCTGGTGCGCGCATATTGTCGAACTCTTGACGCTTTGCGCGCTTGGACTTGCGACCACGCGACGGCTTGCCGCCCGCGCGACCGAATGCTCCTGCTGTGCCGCCACGACCACCGGCGCCTGGGCGACCGCCACCGGGACCGCCTCCGGGAGCGCCGCCTCCGGGAGCGCCACCACCAGGACCGCCTGAGCCGCCGCCGAAGCCACCACCAGGACGACCTGCGCCACCGGGACTGCTGGGACGACCTGCGCCACCGGGACCACCAGGACCGCCGGGACGACCGGGACCGCCACCAGGACGCGTGCCCGGACCACCGGGTCCACCCGGACGTGTGCCGGGACCACCGGGACGAGCTCCAGGCGCCGGTCGCGCAGGCGCGCGCATCGTGCTCGGATTGGGACGCGGTGCACCGGCGACGCTGCCCATGGAACCTGGCGTGGGGCGTGGTGCGCCGGGTACGCCACCGGGGCGAGCCATGCCCCCGGTGCCGTAGGGGTTGTTGCCCGGGCGCGGTGCGGCGCTGCCGAACGGATTATTGCCAGGACGCGGGCCAGCCGGGCGTGGACTCGCGGGACGCGGAGCGGCTGGCGCTTCTGGCGCAACGGGTGCGCTAGTTGCCGCAGGAGCAGCAGGCGCCTCCGGCACGACTGGGGCCACGGGAGCCGCCACAACTTCGGGGGCTACAGGAGCGGCGGGAGCCTCTGCAACAGGTGCCTCTGCCGCGGGAGCTGGGGCCGCAGCGGCCTTCTTGGCCGGCTTGGGCTTTGCCGGGGCTGCGGGAGCCGCGGGCATTGCCTCACGCAGCCGCCGAGCTACGGGCGGTTCGATTGTGGATGATGCTGATCGGACGAATTCGCCTAGGTCCTGCAGCTTCTGCAGCACGACCTTGCTTTCGACTCCGAGCTCTTTGGCGAGCTCATAGACCCGGACCTTTGACACGACTCTCCTTTGTCGCGGTCCGGGTGAAATTCCGGACCGTCAGTGATGGTGTGGCACGCTCATGGCTGGTGCGTGTTCATCGGTTGCTCATCGCCTTGTTCTCCTCGAGCGATATGACGGACGGGATGGACTCTTCACTCACTCCTGAGCAATGAACAGTGCAGTTAACCGATCGCATCGTGTCTGCCCCGAGACGCGAAGGGCCCTAGACAACGCTTTGCGGCGTACTGCTAGTTCGAAGCACTCACGGATCGGGTGCAGGTATGCACCACGCCCCGTAAGACGGCCCTGAGGATCAGCGACGAACTCGTCACCGTCCACCACGACCCTGAGGAGATCGACCTTGGTGGTCCGGGTCCGGCACCCGACGCACGTGCGCACGGGGGTCGGCTCCGGTGAATCAACCGGGTCTGAGTCTACCCCCTGCATCACTGCGTTTCGTCCCCCGGCTGATCGTCGGAGCGGATGTCGATTCGCCAGCCGGTCATCCGGGCGGCTAGACGGGCATTTTGCCCCTCTCGACCGATAGCCAAAGAGAGTTGGTAGTCAGGAACGAGCACTCGGGCTGAGCGTGCCTCTAGGTCGACGACCTCCACGCTGGTCACCCGAGCCGGGGACAATGCATGCGCCACCATCTCGGCTGGGTCGTCGGAGTGGTCGACGATGTCGATCTTCTCCCCGTTGAGCTCCCCCATGATGGCACGGACGCGCTGACCCATGGGTCCGATACAGGCACCCTTCGGATTGACCCCAGCCGCATTGGCCCGAACGGCAATCTTGGTGCGGTGGCCGGCTTCACGGGCAATTGCCGTGATGTCCACAGTGCCATCAGCGATCTCTGGGACCTCGAGGGAAAACAGTCCTTTGACCAGCCCCGGATGCGAACGAGACAGCATGACCTGAGGTCCGCGAGGCCCACGACGCACCGCGACCACGAAACACTTGAGGCGATCTCCGTGCTCGTATGCCTCACCGGGCACTTGTTCTGCAAGCGGAAGCATGCCTTCCAACTTGCCCAGATCGACTCGAATCACACGGGGGTCCTGGGCCTTCTGGACAACGCCAGACACGATTTCGCCCTCGCGCGCTGAGAATTCTCCGAAGGTGACATCGCCCTCGGCTTCGCGCAATCGCACAGAGAGCACCTGCCGGGCAGTGGCCGCAGCAATGCGTCCGAAGTCCTGAGGGGTGTCGTCGTATTCCGCCCCCGGGACAAGTAGATCGTCACTCGGCTCAGTTGCCCAGATCGTGACATGCCCGGTCGCGCGATCCACCTGCGCGCGAGCGCGTTCGGCTGAGCCTTCGCGTTGCTGATAGGCCACCAAAAGTGCATCTTCAATGGAACCGATCACGAGATCCCACGACAGGTCACGATCTCGTACGAGTGCCGCAAGTGCTGTGACATCAATGTCCATCGGGCACCTCTTTCTCCTTGGGACGATTGAATTCAATCTCGATTTGCGCGCGCTCTATGTCTGCGTAGCCAATCTCCCGCTGCGTTGCTCCGATTGTCAATGTGACAGCGGTGTCTGTGCAGGATTCGATGCGACCAACAACCTCCTGGCCTTTCACAAGCACGCGAACAAGGCGTCCGATGGCGCGGTACCAGTGGCGCTGGAGGGTCAACGGTCGATCAACACCAGGCGAAGTGACTTCAAGCGTGTATGGCTCTTCGGAAAGAACATCAGTTGCGTCAAGTGCGGCCGAAACCGCCGAGCTCACTTCCGCAACGCAGTCAAGATCAACTCCACCATCGCGGTCGATAATCACGCGCACAACACGCTCGCCGGCAACCGTTTCCCACTCGACACCCTCGAAGTCGGTGCCGGTTTGTCTCACGATTGGTCCGATGACCCCGCTCAATACGTCAACCTTCGACACGGGCCACCTCCACTATTCGTCTACGCGACACCCTCGCGGGCACCCACAGAATACCCGTCTCGGCGTGACATGCTGACCGCGTGGAGAAGCTCGGACTGATTTTTGGCTCAAACGCCCCCTATCGTGCTGCCCCAATAAGCCGACGCGCCATCGTGGCCGGCCTCGCTCTCTCCCCCTTTGCGCTCATTGCCTGTGGAGCATCCGGGGGGCAAGGCTCCAGCTCGGGCGCGACTTCGTCGGCCCCCACCAATTCCCCTGCGCCAGATGAGGCATTACGCGCCACCTGCGCTCGCGCCGAAGCTGACCTCATTGCCCTGTATGACGCCACGATCGTCGCTCATCCCGACACCCCTGGTCTTTCGAAGATTCGTGACGAACACGCGGCTCATTTCGAGGCGTTTGGAGTAGACAGCAATCCGAGTGCGGCACCCAACGTCGCCCAATCACAATCTCAGGCCCTGAAGGATCTCCAGAAGGCCGAGCAAGTCGCCGCAGACGCCCGCACCGCTGATTGCGTCGCCGTCGGCG
>JBIHZU010000168.1:0-4142 GCA_044240285.1 Candidatus Nanopelagicales bacterium
GTGTCCGCCCCGCCGAGCGTGATTGCCGCTGGCGAACCGCTTGCTGGTGTCGCATCACCGTCGACAGTGGCGAACCTCGTCGTACACGTCATTGGCGATGTGAAGAGTCCAGGACTCGTCAGACTTCAGTCGGGGTCTCGAGTAAGTGATGCTCTCGACGCGGCAGGCGGCTTGAAGTCCGGAGCGCGGCTCGGGCGGGTCAATCTCGCACGCGAAGTAGTCGATGGTGAACAGATCATCTTCGGTCGCCACGCTGCCGCCGCTCTGTCGAAGACTCCTGGCTTACTTAATCTCAACTCGGCTACTGCGGACGACTTTGAAGCCTTGCCCGGCATCGGCCCAGTGCTTGCGCAGCGCATAGTCACCTGGCGCGATGCAAACGGGCCATTCACCGCCATAGAAGAACTGCGTGAGGTGTCTGGCATCGGAGACTCGACGTACGCCGACCTTTCGCTGCTAGTCCGCATCTGATCAGTGCGCGATCTGCGGCTACTGCCCCCCGCCGCATCCGCGTGGTCGTGTAGCGCGGGCGTACTACTGCTTCCCGATGTCGCAAGCGGCTGGCTGTCGCTGAGTTGTCTGGTGATCGCGATCGTGAGCGTAGTTGTTTTGCTTCGCTCGCGTGGCTCCCTAGGCCGCATGTGTGCTGTAAGTGCACTTGCCGGCGCCCTCAGCATGTTGTCGGCAGGCGTCTATGTGCAGGCGATCCGAGCCGAACCGCTAGCGTCATTGGCTGAGGCCCGCGCGAACGTGACCACGTTGGCGGTGGTGACAGGCGATCCGCGAGCGAGTACGTCCATTGGTGGCTCGGATCGGTGGAGTCTACGAATTCGAGTGCACTCGTTAACGTCAGGCGATCGCGAATTCGCTCTTGACGTACCCATCGCTGTATTCGGCGGTGGAGTTGCGCCCCCTGCGGGCGCAGAGATTGAAGTGGTAGGCCGGTTGGCCCCTGCGACATGGGCGCGGGACGTGAGCGCAAGTCTCAACGCGACGTCAATCGTTGAAGTCAAGCCGCCAGATCCGTTAACGGCCGCAGCCACTGAGGTGCGAGCTGGTCTGGTACGAGCACTTGATGGCGTTCAACCTGACGCCGCAGCTCTCGTGGCGGGGCTCGCGGTGGGAGATGAGTCGGACGCACCTGCGTTGCTCATCGCAGATATGCGTTCGTCGGGGTTATCGCATCTCACGGCGGTGTCCGGTGGCAATGTCATGATTGTCATTGCTGTTGTGCTACTGCTCGGCAGGCTTCTCGCCCTCAGAACGATGTGGCGAGTGACAATTGCGATTCTCGCGTTGGGCTTCTTCGTAGTACTAGTGCGTCCTGAGCCGAGCGTGCTCCGCGCTGCTGTCATGGGCTCGGTCTCCTTGCTGGCACTGACAACTGGTTCTCGATCACGCGGCATCCCTGCCTTGAGCGCGGCCATCATCGTCCTGGTCATTATCGCGCCCGTGCTGGCTCTTTCCCTTGGGTTCGTGCTGTCGGTCGCGGCCACGGCGGGGTTGTTGTTTCTAGCGCCGGTCATTCGAAATCGACTCGACCGATCACGGGGATTCTGCCGCCTGCCGTTAGTTGCTCGCCTCGCGCTTGCGGTCGCACTCGCTGCACAGATCGCAACGGCCCCCTTCATCGCGAGTCTCGGCAACGGTTTGTCGCTGGTGAGTGTGCCGGCAAATTTGTTGGCGGCGCCTGCAGTGCCCGCAGTCACGGTGTTGGGGCTGGGTGCTGCGGTCGCTTCGACATTCTCACCGCACCTCGCATGGTTGCTCGCCCATTGCGCTGCGCCCGGAGCATGGTGGATCTCTTGGGTTGCCCACGAGTCGGCCTCGTTGCCGCTGTCAGTGGTGCCGTGGCCTGCCGGACTTTTCGGTGGCATGCTCCTGCTGGCATTGGGGCTGGTTGCGCTGCTTCTCTGGCGTTTCGCCCGGGCACGCGACATGCGCTTGCCCATGCCGCTGGTGGTCGCCTTGGGCCTGAGCCTTGTCGTGGTTGTCTGTGTTCGACCACCCGGCGCTTGGCCCCCATCAGGTTGGGTGATCGTTGCCTGCGATGTTGGCCAAGGCGATGGTCTCGTTGTGCGTACGGGTGAGCGAAGCGCCATTGTGATCGACACCGGTCCCGAGCCAGTTGCGATCTCGAGATGTCTTGACGATCTGCAGATCGATGAGATTCCGGCCGCAGTCCTGTCGCATTTCCATGCCGATCATGTCGAAGGCCTTCCCGGTGTCCTTGGCACTCGGCCGGTGGGGGCTGTGTATGTATCGCCCGTGCGGGATCCACCCACCCAGGCCGAGAAGGTCGAACGGTGGAGTGCTGATGCCGGTGTTGCGGTGATTCCGATCAGCACGGGGGACTCCCGAGTCATCGGCGCGGTGACCTGGACAGTGGTGTGGCCAGCGCGAGTGATTCGCGATGGTTCGGTGCCCAATAACTCCAGTGTGGTGATGATTGTGGAGACATCCGGCCTGCGTCTACTGCTCACTGGAGATATCGAGGCCGCCGCGCAAGTGGCCGTACGATCTGCGATCGCGGGCCAACGTGTCGATGTAGTCAAGATCCCACACCATGGCAGCCGCATGGCGGAGGTGACGTTCCCGGCCGCGGTGAACCCGAGAGTTGCTCTGGTGAATGTCGGTCGATCCAATGACTATGGCCACCCCGCGCCCGGCACGATGGCGCTGTGGGAAGCCACGGGCGCGACGATCGGCCGTACTGATCTTGACGGCGACCTCGCAGTCCTAGGCGACCTCAGCCTCATTCGGCGAGGGGTGATCGGCGAATGAACGCCCCGTGGCATGCTGACAGCATGGCCACTCCAGCTCCCGTGACGCTCGTCGCCGGTCCGGAGGAATTCCTCGCGGAGCGCGCCGTTCGCGACGTGGTGTTGGCAGCCCGCAAGGTCGATCCGAGCATCGAGCGTCGTGATGTGGAGGGTTCCGCCGAGGGTGCGGCTGGCCTGCTGCGCGAGGCCTTGAGCCCGACACTTTTCGGTGATGCGGCAGTGGTCGTCGTCAATGGAATTGAAGGTCTCGATGACGCCGGTCAGACTGCGGTGCGCGCTGCGCTTGCCGATCTGCCCATCGGCGTCTATCTCGTGCTCGTGCATCCCGGGGGAGTGAAGGGCAAGGCGCTGCTGACGGATATTCGCAAGTCCGGTGCCGCTGAGATTGACTGCGCAACTCTCAAGCGGGGCGGTGACACGATCGACTTCATTACGCGGGAGTTTGTACGTCATAGCCGCAAAGCGACTCGCGAGGCCATCAACGCGCTATATGAGTCCCTCGGTCAAGACCTGCGCATGCTGGCCGCCGCAGTCTCACAGGTGTGTGCCGATATTGACGCAGATCCCATCGATGCCGAACATGTGCATTTCTACTTTGATGGCGTTGCCGAGGTGAGCTCATTCCAAATCGCAGATGCCGTATGGGATCGTCGCCCCAAAGACGCACTCCGCGATCTGCGCTGGGCGATGGAAACCGGAGATCGCAATCGCATCGGGCCATCACTCGTGTCGGGTCTCAGCGGTGGGCTACGCAGTCTTGCCCGCTATACCGGCGTAAGCCACTCGATGTCTGAGGGCCAAATTGCTGGAGAGATCGGCGTGCCCCCGTGGAAGGTCAAGGTCATCAAGCGGCAAGCCGCGCGTTGGCGCCCCGCGCAACTTGCTCAGGCGACGTTGTTGCTTGCTGCAGCGGATGGCGCCACCAAAGGCGGAGTACGTCACGGCGAAAGTCTTGATCCAGTACAAAAAGCCGCGATGCTCGAGTCGCTCGTGGTGAACATTGCCTCACCCGATTAAGTAGGTAGGTCCCCCTGCACATGGGGGACTTTCGAACTTGTTTCACCCCACTGATCTACAACGTAGATTGTGGCCCTAGCTACCTGGAGGAACACATGGTGATCGGCGCCCCTGGACTTGGTCTTGCGACAGCACTGGTTGTGTTGGCGTCTTTGTCAGGCTGTGGCTCGGGAACGAGTGAGTCGAGTACGTCGAGTGCGGCAGCGCTCGTGCCGGAAGACGTCCGGGCCTCGGGGGTGCTCACGTTCGGCGTCGAGCCGCTGGGATCACCCAATGAATTCCTGGACGCTCAGGGCAATCTTGTCGGTTGGGATATCGAGATCGCCCAGGCTATGGCAGCGA
>JBIHZU010000169.1:0-4109 GCA_044240285.1 Candidatus Nanopelagicales bacterium
GGAGCCAATCCGGGAACGCCCAGATGCCGGGGAGGACCACGTCGGCCCCAGCAGCCCACAGTTCTTCGGCAGTAGTCGGACCGGTGGGCACGGCTACTGCGAGGGCTCCAGCGTGCCGCGCCGCCACTACATCGCCCGTATGGTCCCCCACATAGGCCCATGCGCCCTCCTCGAGCAGCGTGGCCCCCTTGGCCTCCGCAAAGCGGCTGCCCACCACCAAATCGGCAGGTAGGCCTCCGGCGGCCAGCACGCCTTCTACATGATCGCCTCGTTTGGCCGAGATAACGAGAACCCGGCCCCCTAGGTCATGGACCGCCGCAATCGCCTCCCGAGCCCCCGGAAGGACCTTGGTAAACGGAATCACGTGGGTGACATAGCGCTCGCGGTAGGTCGCCATGAGGACTTCGGGATCTACATCGGGGAGCCAACGAGGGAAGACGTGATCCAACGGCCACCCCACCGTGGGATGGACCTCAGCAGGGTCAACGGTGACGCCATGCAAGGAACAGGCGTACACGATGCATTCCACGATCCCATCAGCCGAATCGACCAAGGTCATATCGAGGTCAAAACCCACCACCAGAGGTCGCGACGCGCTCGGGTTCACCAGGTCAGGGTAACGTCATACGGATGACCACACAGCGCACAAGGAGCCTCGCCGATGACCTGCGTCGTCGATCGGCGGAGGATCTGTGCGCGCTTGTTCGCGTACGACCTGACCTGATCGACCCAGTTCCGCAGTCACTCGGACACTTATCCGTACGAGCAACCGCGATCCCGTCCGTGACGCGAGCGCTCGATCAGGTCGACGAATTCGGCTTACAGGTCCTGGCCGCAATGGGAACTTTGCCAGAGCCCGTCTCGTCCATCGCGGTTACGAGCGCACTCGATCCGGCACCGCTATCTCGTGTAGCTGAGACGATGCATGCGTTGTGGTTGCAAGCGCTGGTATGGGGCGACACCGACGCGATGCACGTTGTCCGCACGGTGCGAGAAACCAACACCACGTGTCATACCAGTGTCTCCCACCCGGCCTTCTCCCCGCGCGTTTTGCCTGCACCGACACATCGCGACTCGTCAGCCATCGCGCATGCACTCGACGCCTTGACAGCGGTCGCACTACTCGGATTCACCTGGGAAACTCAGCCACCCGCTGCACTCCGAGGCGGCGGCATCAGTACGCGCGACATCACTGTCACTGCCAGGGCGATCGGCTGTGAGCCGGACGATGCAGAGTTGTGGATCGACCTCGCTACCCGGGCCCTCCTAGTCGGGCGCGATCGCCACAATCCTGAGTCTTGGCTACCCACGGCGAAGTTCGACGATTGGCTACATGCAAGTGGGCTCGCACGTTGGCAGGAGCTTGTTGAAGCCTGGCTCGCTACCGATGACCTTCACGAGTTCTTAATCGATGTGCTCAACACCTACGAAGGGTCTATTCCGACCGAGGATGTCTTGACGTTGGTTGATGAGAGGTTCCCCCGAACGTCGTCTCCAGCGCGTACGACGCAGGTGCTGAACGCGCTTCGGGTCATGGACTTGCTCGGGCTCGTGGTTGGCGGCAGTCTCGCGATGCCGGGCCGTACTCTCACCGTAGACCTTCCCGAGCCGATCGAGAAGATTCTGCTCCAGGCAGACTTGACCGCTGTGGCGCCGGGGCCCCTGACTCCAGAGATTAATCGAATCATGCGTCTTGTCGCCGACGTCGAATCCACCGGGAGTGCGACTGTCTTTCGGTTCAAGCCCAGCACCATCTCGAGGGCATTAGCTACCGGCATGACTGCTGAAGGGATTCTCGGCTTCCTCACCTCACATTCACTCACGTCGATGCCTCAGCCATTGGCGTACATAGTGAATGACCTCGCCCGGCAGGTCGCCCACGTGGATCCGCCCACGTCCTTGCGAGCTCCCACTCCAGCCGTGCCGTCAATCGTCAGCGTTGATGCTGCTGTCGTGGTGCGAGTCGTCATGGAGTCCGATGGCGAAGCGGCTCCACCGCCGCTCAATGCGTCGTCGGTCAAGACGATGCCCGCAGGTCGTGTCGTAGCGATCATCCGAGATGCAGTCCTGGCAAACGCGCGACTACGCATCGGGTATGCCGAGTCGACCGGAGTGACCAGCGAGCACAGCATCGAACCGATTCGTCTAGCTTCGGGCCGACTGACCGCTTACGACCACTCGGACGATTCCGTGCGCACTTTTGCGGTGTCCCGCATCACTGGCGCAGTCCCGGCGTGACACCATGAATGCCGT
The DNA here is from genome assembly GCA_044240285.1 of Candidatus Nanopelagicales bacterium. GTDB lineage: Bacteria > Actinomycetota > Actinomycetes > S36-B12 > S36-B12 > CAINMH01. The sequence continues at coordinate 2,254 of JBIHZU010000169.1, forward strand.
GTCTATCGAACTCACGAACCGCATGATTGACAGCGTTCGCACCCTCGTCGAGATTGAGTCGCCGAGCGACAATCCGGACGCCTGTCGTCACTGCATGGTCGCAGCGTCGGAACTATCGCAAGCGTGGCTCGGTTCTCCCGGTGATATTTACGAATACAACGGTCAGCCCCTGCACATCTGGGGATCGCGTACGCCCCAGGTCCTCATCCTTGGCCACCTCGACACCGTCTGGCCACTCGGGACTCTCCAGCGCATCCCGTGGTCATGTGACGGCGAAGTCATGCGCGGGCCGGGCGTCTTCGACATGAAGGTGGGTGTCGTTCAAGCGTGGGCGGCTCTGCACCTAGCCGGACTGGGAGTTCACGACGGTGTCTCGATCCTGCTGACTAGCGACGAGGAGATCGGCTCTCGCGCGTCTCAGGAAGTTATTCGCGAAATGGCAGCCGGGGCCAAGGCTGTTCTCGTTATGGAACCATCGATCGATGGTGCTTTGAAAACTGCGCGCAAAGGCACGAGCTGGTACGACATTCGCATCCGAGGCCGCGCCGCGCACGCGGGTCTCGAGCCCGAAAAGGGCATCAACGCACTTCTCGAAGCAGCGGCTCTCGTGACTGAGTTCGCGACATACGGCAACGCAGAACTCGGCACCACGGTCACACCGACAACTGCGCGTGCTGGCGTCACCTCTAACACCGTGCCAGACGAGGCTGTCTTGGGCATCGACGTGCGTGCGTGGACGGCATCCGAGCAGCAGCGTGTGGATGATCTCGTGAGAGCGTGGCGGCCCCGCCATCCCGAGGCGACCATTGAGATCTTTGGTGGAGGTATCAACCGCTCCGCAATGGAGCCTTCCGTCTCGGCGATGCTCTTTACGTTGGCCGACTCAGTGTCGGCAGGGCTCGGATTCGGCACCCTTGAGTCTCGCGCCGTGGGTGGAGCAAGTGACGGCAACATCACCGCGGCGCTAGGAGTGCCCACGTTGGACGGCCTTGGCGCCGTTGGCGATGGCGCACACGCCGATCACGAATGGGCCAGCGTCTCTGCGATGGGCCAGCGCGCACACATCACGGCCTCGCTCATCCGCGAACTTCTCGGATCCTGATGGCCGACGGCCCACTCATCGTTCAGAGCGACAAGACGCTCCTGCTTGAGGTTGACAACGAACAATCCGAAAACTGTCGCCGCGCCATTGCACCTTTTGCCGAACTCGAACGAGCACCCGAGCACATTCACACCTACCGCATAACACCGCTCGCCTTGTGGAATGCCCGGGCTGCCGGCCATGACGCTGAGCAGGTCGTCAACACATTGATCACGTACTCGCGTTATCCCGTGCCGCACGCATTGCTCGTTGATGTCGCAGAGACGATGTCGCGTTATGGCCGCCTCACATTGCACAAACATCCCGATTATGGACTTGTACTCGTGACTACGGATGTGCCCGTGCTTGAGGAAGTTATTCGCAACGGCAAGGCGTCACCCATGTTCGGCGCGCGCGTGGATGACTTCACAATCGTCGTCCACTCCAGCGAACGCGGCAACCTCAAGCAGGTTCTGCTCCGCATCGGCTGGCCCGCCGAAGACCTGGCTGGATATGTCGATGGCGAAGCACATCCAATCGAGTTGAGCACTAGCGAAGACGGTTGGCACATCCGCGACTACCAGCGCGAGGCAGCCGAGGGATTTTGGCACGGCGGTTCGGGTGTAGTAGTTCTGCCATGTGGCGCCGGCAAGACGGTCGTGGGTGCTGCAGCCATGGCTCTCGCGAAAGCAACCACACTCATCTTGGTCACCAACACGGTTGCCGCCCGTCAATGGCGAGCCGAACTACTGCGACGCACTTCTCTCACTGAGGA